>CANJPN010000445.1 GCA_947475855.1 Bradyrhizobiaceae bacterium | reverse complement strand
GGTTACAACTTCGCCAGGCTGCTGGCGTGGCTCAGAGAGCTTTGGCGCGTCCTGCTTGCGACCCTCGCCTTGATGCGTCTCGCCGGCCCCCCACCAGCGACGCCTGCATTGACTGCAACCTGATCGCCCCAAACTTCACGGCCGACGGACTGAGGACCTTGCGATCGCCCGGGATGTGGCGTGGCTACTTTTCTTCGTTCACTTCAAAGAGGCCGTCGGCCTTCATGACTTCGTCGTAGCGGCCGCGCTCGTCGAGCGTCTTGTTCCACTGTGCAAGCTGCAAGAGCCACTTATCAGCGACCGTGTAGCGGACCGCTTTGCCCGTGCGCTTGTGGCGGATGACTGCCATAGCCATTACGCCCTCGGGGGCTTTATCGGGCGAGATGGCGAGCGAGCGTTGGCCTGGGCTTGCGTTCGTTGCAATCATGATGCCGTCCGCCACGCAGGCGCACGGTGCCTTATCGCTGTCGTAGTATGTGACCGTGAGATCGCGCGGGTTGGCCTCTAGCCGTTTCATGGCATCCTGACCGATCCGGATGCCGACGGGGATGAACGTGCCGAACCCGCCATGGACGCGCCGGCCAAGGGTGATCCATTCTTCAGGTGTTTGCTGAGCCGCGGCAGAGAGCGCGCCGGTTGCGGCGATTGCGGCGATGATGATTGCTGTGAAGGGATGTCGCTTGTTCATGTGGTCTGCGTTTACTTTTTGCGGGAAGGCGGTGCGGGTTTTGCCGGCGGCTTCTGCGTCGCGAGGTAGATGGCAAGGGCGTCGAGCTGATCGTCGTTGAGCATCTGGGCGACAGAGTTCATGACGGGGTTGTCGCGCGCTCCCGTCTTGTAGAACTTCATGGTCGTGCGGAAGTAATCGACCTCGAGCCCATAGATGACGGGGATGTTTTGGCCTTTGCCATCGGGGCGGTGGCAGGTGGTGCATTCCTGCGAAAGATGCTTGCCGTAAGCCAGCTTTTCAGGGTCTGCCCATGCGGGCGCTGATAGCAGCGCGCAGGCGACTGCGAAAGCGCTGAACCGGACGCCGAGCGTCATGGTGGGCAGCAGTTGCATGTCCTTGTCTCCACCCAGCATCTCTTCGTTGTGCGACGGCAGCCGTGCCGGGGGAAACCTAAACAGGCATTTCGGCTGCTTCAAGGAATATTCAAGAATTGGAATGTCAGCGACGGTAGCTTTCGACGGGGGCGCGTTCGGAGCGCTTGGTCAGCTCTGCCAAGATATCGCGGATCCGTACAGGCTTTGCTTCAACGAACGGAAGTGGTCGGCAGATGTCGAGGGCGGCCACGCCGATGCGTGCAGTCAATGCGCCATTGAACAGTCCTTCACCTAGACGCCGAGAGAGCCTGCGTGCGAGATCCTGGCCGATGAACTGGCCGATCAGGTCGTCGGTCAAGGCGACGCCGCCGGTCGCCAGAATATGTACGAACACCATTCGCGCAAGGCGGACACTGCCGATGAAGCCGGGCCGGCCGCCGTAAATGGTCGCGAGGCCGCGGAGCAGCCGCAGGTTCTCGAGTAAAACGAACGCGATCGCCAGGAACGCGACTGGTGACATTGCCGTCACGAGGCTCACGCGTTTCGAGGACGAGAGGATCAAGCGTCGCGCGTCAGTGTCGAGCGGCGTCATCAGTTCGCGATCCGCCAAAGCGAATAGGTCGCCGGGATCGCGGACATCCTGTTCGTGTTCGGCGAACCTTGCGGCGGCCCAGGCGAGGTTCAGACGCGCGCCGAGGATACGGCGCATGCGGCGCACGAGGTGGCGCTCGGCTGTGGCGTCGCGATCACGAAGGGCTGCTTCGGCTGCGATGCGCAGATGGGCCAGCCGGCTCAGACGCATCAGTCCAACCAGTTCGCGCATTGCCAGGATGATGGCGGCCAAGGCCGCGACGATGAGGAGCGACCAGCCCGCGATGCCGATCCAATCCGAGCGGTCCAAAACGTCCGAGACGAAGCGAGCGGCTGCGAGTCCTGCGGCCAAGCTCGCCAGTCCCATGGCCGCGGCGACCAAAATCGAAAGCCAGCCCGGACGAAGGCGTCTTGCGGCGGCTGCGTCGGGTGAATTCGCAGCCTGCTCGTCCTGATCGTCGATCTGGCTCGAGAGGTCTTGTTGGGTTCGTGCCTTGGCTTGTGGGTGCCCGGTCGGCGTCATCGCTGGCGCGGCAGAAGGCGTCTCGACGATCAACGAGGGGTCGGACACTTCGAAGACGAGTGGCGTGCGCTTGGCCGTGGTTGGATTGCTCGGTGCCGTCATGCGAGGCGATCTCCCAGCAGATGCTGCAGTGCCTTGTCCAACCGGATGTGCGGCCACGGCTGCGGTTCGATCGCTTCGGCTTCGGATGGCAGTGGTGGGGGGCGGAAGCGGACGAGGCTCAGGCCGAGGCCGGACGTATCCGATGACGTACGGGCGGCGGCGAGGGCGGCGCGTGGGTCGGCGTCGAGATCGCCCGGAAATATCGCGATCTCGCTGCGGCCATCGAATGTGCGTCCGTTGAGGCTTTCTCCCGCCAGCGGCACACCCTTGATGCAGGCCAGCATCTCGCCGCCGTGCCGTGCGCGGGCTTCCGTGGTTGCGCGAAGGGCTGCCAATGCGATCGTTCTGATATCCGCACCGGCAGTTTCTGCGCGGCGAGCCGCACTTTCGACGATCAGCGACAAGGTGGTTTCGAGGCGGTCGTGGCTGAGGGATGGAAGGTGATCTGCCTTGGTTGCAGCAAACACGATGCGGTCGATGCGGGTGGGCAGAAAAGCTGAGAGCCAGCCTCGTGTACCTGGGCGGAACGCGATGAGGGCTGCTTCGAGCGCATGCGAGAGGTCGTCGATGGCATGCGCGCCACGGTTCAGTGCAGCGAGGGCGTCGACGAGGACGATCTGGCGATCCAGGCGGCTGAAGTGATCCTGGAAGAACGGACGGACAAGACGGGTGCGATAGCTTTCGTAGCGGCGCGCCATCATTGCGGCGAGGCTGCCGGGCACGATTGAAGTGCCGGGGGGCAAGTCGAGTGGAGCGAAGGCGAGAAGCGGTGAGCCTTCGTGATCTCCGGGCAGCAGGAAGCGGCCTGGACCGACCGTCGACAAGGCCGGTTCCTCGGCGCGGGCAGCAGCGAGATAGGCGGTAAAGATTTCGGCTGCACGCATTGCGGTGGCTTCGTCCGCTGGCGCGGCTGGTGACAGCGTCGTGGTGAATTGCAGCCATGGGGCGGCTGCTTTCGAGCGCACCGGCGCCCGGGCCAACGCCACGGCCTCAGCCGACCATTGCTGGTAGGTGCGATTGAGCAACGCGAGATCGAGCAGCCACTCGCCGGGATAGTCGACGATGTCGATGTGTAGCCGGGACGGCCCCATGGCATGTGCGAGCGCCGACGTGCGCTGGAATGTAAGTGTGACGCGTAGCTGTGATATGGCGCGTGTACTTTGGGGCCATGCCGGTTCGGGCGCGGACAGGGCCGCGACGTGGCGTTCGTAGTCGAAGCGGGGAATGTCGTCGTCGGGTTGCGGCGTAAGTTCGGCACTTACGACCCGTCCTTCCGCGTAGGCGGCGAGAAACGGTAGCCGTCCGCCGCGAATGAGGTTGCGGACGAGGGAGGTTATGAAGACGGTCTTTCCTGCACGTGCGAGGCCTGTCACACCGAGCCGCAGCGTCGGTGTCGTCATGTCTGTCAGATAGTCACGTGTCGCGCGCAACGCATCGAGCGGCGTCAACGCCAAATCAGACAGGCGCACTGAGCGGTTCCTGTGGTTCAAGAGCCTGCAAGGTGGCGCACGTCGAGGTTGAGATCAAGGGTTGAGGAGCAACGACTGGGTTAGAAAGGCAGCCGGGGCGCGGGTTGGCTTGGCCTCGCGCTGCTTCGATGGATGGAAGCAGCGCTGTCCGAGCTATTGGCGCGTCTGATAGAGCGTGAATTCACCGGCGGTGACGCGGCGCGCCAGTCCTTGCGTCATTTCAGCGACCGTGTTCTCGCCGAAAGCCGCGACGAGATCCGTCAGTGCCGCGTAGATTGCCGCATAGGCCATAAGCTCTGGCGCCACGCCGCTCTCAGCACCTTCTTCCCAGGCTTCAAGGATCAGACCCAAGGCCTTGAGAGTACTGTCGTCTTTTTTTACCAGCTCACTGACGTCCATTGTTCTCTCGCCCCCGGTATCCGCATGTCGCGCACTCTACGCAGCGCCTACCGCTCCCAGTGCTGCGTGGTGCCATATCATGGCACGATGCGTCGAGTGTGTTCTGCAACAAGTCACAGTAAACAGCGCAGGAACGCGGCACGGAAAATGAGCGGCGGAAATGCGGACTAGGTTCGTGTTCTGTAACAGCTTCTTCAAGGCACGCTCTTTACGAGCGCTTCCGAGAGCTGCACGCCTTCACTCATAAAGCGACTGATCGCGGTCTGAGCCGTGGTTGTGCAAATCTTGTGTGTCTTGCTGTAGCTGTAGTAGCCCTGGTTGAAGCTGCGCGTCAGCCGAGCGCGTCGCAATGCGTTCGATCCTTCGGCCTCTATGATTTCGCGCATGCGCTCTCGCCAGACCTGACCTTCGTTGGCGCCGCAGAGTTCGCGCAGGTAGTGCACTGCGCCGAGAACTTCAGACAGCCGCATCAAGCGATCATCGTAAGGCTTGTCGACGCCTTGCGTGTATGCCGGTGTCGCGACCGCAATCGACAAGCCCATCGAAGCGCACGCAACCATTGCGGCGAGTTTGGCCACAAGTGTCCTGGGCGACAGCAATTTCAGGCAACGTCTGTGCAAGCGCGCCTCAGTTGGTGCGAAAATTGGAATCGGAGTTCCTCATGCGTCCTCTATCATGTGTAAAGTCGGCGTGAAAATGTCCCGTGACGGTTGGCCGAACCCGCAATCGAGCTGTTACTTCTCCGCACCATCGCTGGCGATGTCAGCGGCTACGAGGCGACGGTAGGCCTCGTGGATCAAGCGGGACGCACCACCGGTCAGTTGATAGGCCGGCAATTCGTCCAGTGTGACGAAGCGCGCATCGGAAATGTCGGTCGCGGCGCAAGGCTCACCGGGACCGCAAGTGCCGTAATAGACGCAAATCACGAAGTGATGCTGGATTTGCCCGTCATCGTCCGTCTGGATGACATCGTGGACGTCGAGGATACCGCGAAGGTCGACCTGCAGCCCGGTCTCTTCCATGATCTCGCGTGCGGCTGCGGATGCCGCGGTCTCCCCGGGCTCGATCTTGCCGCCGGGAAGGCTCCAATATCCCTTGCGTGGTCCACCGCCTCGCTCGGCGATGAGAATGCGATCGCCACGAAAGATGGCTGCGCTGGCGGCGGCGCGGGGCCACAACATTGTTGGCGCGGTATGTTGGGGCGAGGGTGCGGTGGTCATGCGATGCTCGTCGTTCGTCGAGTGATAGGCAGCAGCGCCGAGGCTGACGATGGGGTAGTGCCCCAACACGTGGTGTAAGCCCACAGGCATGATCCGGAGCGCCGCGGCTCGGATTGTCAGGCGGCCGGGATTGCCGGCGGCCTGACGGTGGCATCATCGCAGAAGCCGGCCATCGTTTCCAGGCTCATGTAGCGGCGCG
>CANJPN010000444.1 GCA_947475855.1 Bradyrhizobiaceae bacterium | reverse complement strand
TCCATCCTGCATACGAACTTCACCAGCGCAGCCGAGTGGTGTCTGGCCGCTGCCGACCTCATCGAGTCGCAATCGCATGGCTCGCTCGTCGTCGTCGGCTCGGTCGCCGGCGATCGCGGCCGCCAGTCGAATTACATCTACGGTGCCGCAAAGGGCGGCCTCGGTCTGCTCGTCCAGGGCATCGCTCACCGCCTCGTGCGCTGCGGCGGTAACGCGGTCGTCATCAAGCCGGGCTTCGTCGACACGCCGATGACCGCGAGTATCGCGAAGGGTGGTCCGTTGTGGGCCAAGCCCGAGGCTGTTGCACAAATCATCAAACGCGCCGCCACGCGCCACAGCCCCGTCGTCTACGCTCCCGGCTTCTGGCGCTGGATCATGCTGGCGATCCGCGCAGTACCAACCCCCGTGTTCCACAAGACGAAGCTCTGAGAATCGCGATGACGGCTGCCACGACTCCGCTGACTTTCTCTTCGGCACGCGCCTCATTCGAGCGGTTGCCGCCGCTCGTCCGCTTCCTGGCGCTTGGTGGCATCGCCGCCGGCGTCAACCTCGTTGCGCGTTGGGCATTCCAGCCGTTCATCGGCTTCGAGGCGGCAGTCGCACTCGCCTACATCTGCGGGATGGTCGTCGCATACTCGCTGTTCCGCATGTTCGTATTCGGCGCAAGCGGCCGCAGCATCGCTTCGGAAGCGTGGCGCTTCACGCTGGTCAATCTCGTGTCCATGGGTCTGGTCTGGCTGATCAGCGTCGGCCTCGCACGGCTCGCGTTCCCCGCGATCGGCTTCACCTGGTTCGCCGACGATATCGCACACTTTATCGGCGTTCTTTCGCCCGCCATGACGAGCTGGATCGGCCACAAGAAGTACACGTTCAAGCAAACTGCGTAGCTCGCTTGCACCGCTGAGCTAAAGCCTCGCCTCCACCACCGCAGCCCCACTACTTCGGCGTCGGATGCCCGTCGATCCGGAATTGAAACAGGAAGTACGGCGGCAGGCACGCACCGATTCCCGTACGCAAGGTATCTGCCGTTGCCAGGCATACGTAGTCGTCGCGGCACGGCCGGTCGATGTTGCACGCACGCACGGTTGATTTGCGCGTCGTCTCCGCAAGCGTCAGACAGGGAACGAAGCTCGTTCGGCCGTCATCGAGAGTAGCGATGCATCGGCTGAACATTCGGCCTGCTTCGCTCGTACACGCGGTGCCGGGCTCTTTTGGCGAACACCCCGCGACTTTGTACAACCCGCCGAAGAACCCGCCCGACTGATAAGCTCCCGGCAGGTCTTTCGGCTCGTTGCCGTTGCCCCTCGCCCCAGGCGTCGGCAGGCACTCGCCCGGCCGGGCCGATCTGCCATTCAACAAATCCACAGTCGCACAATAGCTGTCCCGATAGCGGAACACCGAAGGCGTCGCCGCCTCGACGACCCGTTCCCCTTTGAATGTGCCCAGAATGAATGGATCGCCAATCTTCAGCTCACGTTTGCTCCGAGCGCGCGTCATGCACACCCCGAACCCCTTCTCGGACGCGGATTCGTGCAGAGGCTTGCACTCCAGCGAGGCCCCACATTGCCAATCCCGGAAGCTCGCGTCCCCCTTGGGATCGACGTAGCAGTTGGCCCCCCAGCCCTTCCGTAACGCGTCATATTTCGGCGGAAAAGCAACTTTGCCGTCGCGACTGTTCACCCGTGGCCGCATCGAATAGCCACGCCCGTAGTCGGGCGTTTTCCCCTCGGCGATCGCCTCGACCACGGCTCGGCGCCGCGGCAGATCCGAATAGAAGTGAGCCGACGCCGGCACGAAGATCGAATTCTGAGGCAACTGACGGATAGTCGATTTCCAGTCAGCACCGAGGAAGTGAAAACCGCCGATCGCGCGGGACTGATGACAGCCCGTGCAGGTGATGTCGGTCAGCCGCTGTTGAATGCCCTGGCCCGATGCGATGGTGCGGAGCCGCTTGGACGGGTCGAGCCGCGCCGCCGCCGCGCCGAGATCCGCATAGAGCTTTGCAGCTTCATCATCGCTCACGATCCCGAGAAACGGCCGGTTCGTAGCCCGAGCGGTTCCACCCGGCGCAGACGTGATCGCCCGGTAGGCGAGATAGGGCTCAGGAATCTTGATCGTTCCCTCGGCAAGCTCGTGCAAGCGCTCGGGCGTAAACAGCCACGCCTTGAACGCAGCGAGCTTCGCGGGATCGCGCAATAAGGCTGTGCGGTCGATCTGGTTCTCGAGTTTGTCGATCTTGAAGTCGCGCTTCGCGGCATCCCATTTGAACACGTGCATCAGGTATTCGGCATTGCCGCCGAACTCCGGCATGATCGTAGCCGGCACGCGGATCACCTGGAAATTGCTCTCGAGCCTGTCGATATGCGCGGGATCGACGAGTTCCATCAAACCGCCCCGCGCCGTCAGCACGCGAGCGAGCGCTTGGCCCGAAAGATTGGACTTGCCCGCGTCGGTCCAGCGCTTCGCCGCCTCACGGCATTTCGCGGCATCTGCACGCCCATCCGCACTCGCCGCCGTCATTCCCAGCACGAGGTTGACCGTCATCGGCAACCGCGACTGCGTCCAACTCTCCTCCGTTCCTTCGAACGTCCAGTCCTCGCTGTTGGCCCTGTCACCGCCGGGGCGCACAACGGCCTTCAGTCCGCGCGCCTTCACTCGATACGCGAGCCGATAGATCAAACGTATCTCGCCACACGTTGTCGGCGAGCGAAACATCCGGTCCATACGATTGATCACGCCGACGAGTTCGAATCGAGCATGCTCCGAAACCAGATAGTCCCGGTTGAACTTGCGGTGATCGGGATCCGTGCCCACACCAATGCTGCGCCGGGCTGCCGGAAACCGCGAGACATAGTTCCGCTCGTAGGCTTCGAACTCTCCAGCGATCACGTCCTTGAGCCCGGTGAGAGGCGCGATGCGGGCCAGTTCGGCGTTGTTCATCACGCGGGTCGCTTCCCCGCGCCGCCAGCCCGGCGACATCATCGCGCTGAAAGAAAACCCTCGCGCCTCGAGCTCTTGCATCGTCTCGCTGTCGGTGATCGCGACGCCCTTCTCGATGGGATGAGAAACGGCATGCCCCGTAAACAATGCGAGTGCCGACGCCAACGCCGACGCAATCCGAATGAAACGCACGGGCCACCCCCCGAAATCCGATGACTGCCAATTGGCCCAGCATTGCGCCTTGCCGGATGGAATTCAATGCCCCGTAGCCCCATCGATCACGCCACTGATCAGATTGGCACCGAACAGCCGCGCCATCACCTGGCCCGAAGGCATCGCTTCCTCGAGCCGCTGCGGCCACGCGGCAATCTCGGCGGCCACCGTTCGCGCCAAATCCTCTGCAAATTCGAGACTGATCAGTTCGAAGCGCACTTCGGCACCCGGCCCGACGCGGCCCAATCCAGGGAGATCCGCCGAGATCACCGTCGCGATCTTTGTGTAGCCTCCCGTCGTTTGGCGATCCGCGAGCATCACGATCGGCTGTCCGTCGCCGGGAACCTGGATCGCACCTGGCGCGATTGCGTCCGAAACGATATCCGCACCCTTGAGATGCGCGAGCTTCTCGCCCGCGAGCCGAAGCCCCATTCGATCGGATTCCGGCCGCACGATATAGGGCTGCTCGGTCAGCATCCGCATCGCCTCGCCGCGAAACATTTCGTTCTGCGGACCGGCGACAATTCGCACCTTGGATTGAGGCATTAGATCGAGACCGGGCAGCCGCACTTCACCGCGCGGCTCAGCCTCGCCGCGTACGAGCGGAATGACATCACCAGGCCGTAGCGCTCTTCCTTCCAGACCGCCCAGCGCGGCCCGCACATAAGTCGAACGGCTGCCGAGCACCTGCGGCAAAGCAAAACCACCCTCGACGGCGACGTAGGCCGATATGGAAGGCCCCGCGATCCGCACACGGACCCGCTCGCCGCGAGAAGCAGTGATGCTTTCCAGGGCGCTCGATCGCGCGCACGTCGCACCGTCCGTATCCAAAACCTCTAAAGTAGCGTTGCCGCCCCCGACCGCCAGCCGAACACTGTCGCAAGCAACTTCCAGCTCGCATCCCTGGTAGAGGCATTCGAGCGCGGCTTCGCCCGTCGCATTTCCGACCACGATGTTTGCCGCAGCGAGTGCGATCCGGTCGAGCGCACCCGATACGGGAACACCGAACCTTTGCCATCCCGGCCTGCCGCGATCTTGAACTGTCGTGCTGAACCCAGGTCGTACGACGACCAGCCCACCCACCAGATCGAGCGTCACACGGCGTCCCCCGTCCAAACGGGCACTGGCGTCCACGCTCCTCGATCCGCCGCCTCCGACAGTTCGGCAAGCTCGGAAGACGAAATTGGGCAGAACCGGACCTCGTCGCCCGGCGACAACAGCGACGGCTCCGCCCGTGCCTGGTCGAACAGGCGCACCGGCGTCCGCCCGATGATGTGCCAACCGCCGGGACTGGCAATGGGATAGATCACGCACATCGACGTCGCGATCGCGATCGATCCGGCTGGCACCACCGTCCGAGGTGTCGCGCGGCGCGGCACTCGCAATGGTGGCGGGAGATCGCCGAGGTAGGGATGCCCGGGCATGAAACCAAGCATCAACACGCGATAGGACACACAGGCGTGCAGCGCCCTCACCTGCCAAGGAAGAAGTCCGCTCGCCGAGGCGATCTCTTCCACATCCGGCCCGTGTTCGGGCTCATAGCATGCGGGTATCGACCATCTCCGCGCGGCCGGTTGTAGCTCCGCTTCGACAAGATCCGCTTCCGCTGGCAACGCCGACGCGACCTCGATCACGAGCGGAAGCAAGGCTACCCGCAGGCGGGCAGCCGAGCAGAGACACGGATCGTAGTGGACGGTCAGCGACCGCAATGCCGGCACGATCTCGATGATCCCTTGAACCCGGGTTTGACCGATCCGGTGGCAGAGTTCCTGAATTCGCATACTGAGACTGAGTTCGGCAGTGTCGCCGAATTCGATTGTGAGAGCGGAATCGCCTGCTGGAAGGAATCGTGGCTGCATAGCTCTCTGCGTCGCATCATTGCAATCTAGAGTTGCATAAAACAGAAACAGCCCGGGAACACAACCGAAAGCATACAAATGCTTCGAACCAATCGAGGAAAAGGCAGGTCCGCGGGCTGGGCGAGCAGCCGGTCGGGCCTGATCTCTGTGCGGTAGCCACATCGGCCCCGCTTTGTGGCCGCCCGACCCACGTCACCATGTTTAACCCCACCTAAATCGCACTCTGCGATCATTCACGCTCCAATCCGGGGGGCGTCGGCGTGAGTACTCGTCTGATCACATTCGTCTGTGCGATTTTCGTACTCGCCTACGCGGCATCCTTCTTGAAAACGGCCAATGGCCCCGATGGCATGGTCCTCGACCAGCACGGCCGGCCGCAGCTCACCGACTATTTGAGCTTATGGAGCGCCGGCAAACTCGCTACCGAAGGCCGCCCGGCCCAAGCCTATGACTGGCAAGCCCATGCGAACCGGATGGGCGAGGCAATGGGGCGGACACCGGACAGCCCGCTTCAGTTTTCATATCCACCTTCGTTCCTGCT
>CANJPN010000443.1 GCA_947475855.1 Bradyrhizobiaceae bacterium | reverse complement strand
CGGGGGTCACGACCACGACAGGACGGGCGGCTTCAGCCGCTGATCGGTTCCTAGCTAGGCAACCCGGTAGCACTTTCAAGTGGGGAGTGCCAACGGGCATCGCAGGTGAAATTTTCAGCGGGTCGCCCGTCGGGCGTCCTTCCGTCCCCCACGCTTGGGTGGCACGCGCCCACCCCGAACCTTCGCGGAAGGGCTGCCCGGCCTTCGCGCGCGGGTCACCGTCTTGGTACCCGTAGAACCGAACCCCCCGGCACCGCGTGTCGTCGGTTGAAACGTCTTGACCTCGACGGCCACGAGGTTCGCCTGTGTCGCCGACGCGATCACGACCTGCGCGATCCGTTCCCCTCGCTCGATCACGAACGCCTTCGAACTGTGATTAACCAGGATCACGCCGACTTCGCCGCGATAATCCCAGTCGATCGTGCCGGGACTGTTGAGAACAGTCACGCCGTGCTTCAGCGCGAGGCCAGAACGCGGACGCACCTGCGCCTCGTAACCCTCGGATAGCTCGAATACCAACCCCGTCGGCACCAGCACATGCGAGCGAGCCTTGAGCCGTATCGGCTTGCCCGCAGGCACCGCTGCCACGAGATCGAAGCCAGCGGCGCCTGCACTCTGATATTGCGGAAGCGCGAGCCCCAAGGCGTGCGGCAGTTGGGCGATGCGCACGACAATGCCGCCGCGCTTCTTAGACTTCCGAACCGGCCGCTTAGACATCAGCTTGACCCAGCGCTACGTGCTCGGCGATCCGCGCCACCAGCTTTTCCGCCACCGCTTGTTTGTCCATATCGGGCCAACTTTCCACACCATCGGCGGTGATCACGTGCACCGTGTTGCGATCGCCGCCCATGATCCCTGTCTCAGGGCTCACGTCGTTGGCGATGATCCAATCGCACCCCTTCGACTTGCGCTTGCTCCGCGCATGCTCGAGCACATTCTCCGTTTCAGCCGCAAACCCCACGACCAATCCAGGCCGCTTCGCACCGCGCCGCGCGACGGTCTTGAGAATGTCCGGATTCTCGACGAGCGATAGCGTCGGTGCACTGCCCTTGCCCTTCTTGATCTTCTCTTCCGACGCCTCGGCAACGCGCCAGTCCGCAACCGCCGCCGCGAAGATCCCGACATCGGCCGGCAGTGCCGCCTCGCACTGCGCGAGCATTTCCGCAGCCGCTTCCACCCGCACCACGTGGACACCCGGCGGATCGGCGAGCCCTACGGGCCCCGAGACCAGCGTCACCCGCGCACCGAGCTTTGCTGCTGCCGCCGCGATCGCAAACCCCTGCTTGCCTGACGAGCGGTTCGCAATGTAGCGCACCGGATCGATCGGTTCGTGCGTCGGCCCCGCCGTAACCAGCACGTGCCGTCCAGCGAGGCTTTTGTCACGAAGCGCAACCGATCCATCAGGCTTCGCGCTCAAAGGTGATGCGGCAGCCGCACCGAGCATCTGCTCGATCCGCGCAGCAATTTCCAGTGGCTCCGCCATCCGCCCGGGCCCAGCCTCACCTCGTTCCGCCATCTCACCCGAATTCGGACCAATGGATGCGATGCCGTCCGCTGTGAGCTGCGCTGCGTTCCGTTTCGTCGCCGGATTGAGCCACATCCGCGGATTCATTGCTGGCGCGATCAGAACCGGCTTGTTCGTTGCAAGCAGCACCGCCGTCGCCAGATCGTCCGCGTGGCCATGCGCCATCTTCGCCATCAGGTCGGCCGTAGCGGGCGCAACGACGATCAGCTCGCAATCCCTCGACAAACGAATGTGGCCGATCTCCCGCTCGTCATCGAGGTTGAAGAGGTCGGTGAAAACCCGGTCACCCGAGATCGCGCCGAACGACAGCGGCGTCACGAACTCCTGCGCGCCAGCCGTCATCACTACCCGCACGGCAAAACAGCGCTCGCGCAGGCGCCTCACGAGATCGAGACACTTGTAGGCAGCGATTCCGCCGCCGACGATCAGGAGAATGCGCTTATCGCTCACGGTATCAAGGGCTCGCTCGCCTGTGGGGATCGCAATCCTAGCACGTAACGGCGACGGGGTCTGCCGGCCGCGCCCAGCGAGGTAGCCGAGAGGTTAGCGCCGCACCGAGCCCGCGTAGAGTTGCTCAGCGCACATTCAGCGAACCTTGTCGATACTGGCTATCGGTCCGCGCGGCCGGCCCGAGCGCTCGGCGATCTCGCGATCCTGTTGCTCGATGAAGGCCTGTATCAGCTCTTCGCTGTCCAACTGTCCGATGAGATGGCCAGGCACACGCCGGTTCGACGTCTGGCTGCCGTCTTCATAAGTGACGTTGAAGAGGATGCTTTCTGCTTTGGGATTTGGCTTCTTTGCCATGCGAAAGTCCTCGCGAGGTTGTACATCTCGCACGGGCCAAGCCGCAAAGATGTCCGAACGACAGCAAGAGGGGCGCCGCCGACCCTTGGTCCGCGACGTCACCCCGACAGCTCCCCAATAGATATCTGGCATTCCAGGCGCATTTACAAGCAGCACCTGGATCCAGAGCCTGAAAGCCGCAGCCGCTATTGCCCACGATCAGCCTGATGGCCACTCAGCAGGCAACTCGGATAGTCGAAATTTAGTCGAGCTCGAGCTGGGCAGCCTTTTGGCCACGGCCCTTACGGTCATCTTCCAGAACGAAGCTGACCTTGTCACCCTCTTGCAGGCCCGAAATACCAGCGGCCTCGAGTGCCGTAGCGTGCACGAAAACGTCCTTGCCCCCGGTCTCCGGCTGAATGAAACCGTAACCCTTGGCTGCATTGAAAAACTTAACGGTGCCACGAATGCGCATTGGGGGAGAGTCCTTTCCCGTGGTTGTCATCCGGTCATGCGGACCAAGATCCGCAGGCATCGAAATCGGGAAAGACAGACAAGCGTACGCGAGTAAGTCCAGTCCTATTCGAGGGCGTTCCCCGCAAGGGGGTCACCGGTCTGCGTCATATGAGCCTATGCTCGGACGAACGCAAGCAATATGTTGCTTTGGGCGCAGCTACGCCGCCGTCCGGCCTGAATTGGCGAGACGCTTTCCCGAGGCCAGTCCCCCGGCTGAACGATGCCGATCCCCGATCTTGGAGATCTCGCGAAATTCGATCTGGCATCTATGCGCCTTGTGGCGACAAACTACCATACCACGTTTCCGGCCGCCCCGATCCGCGGTCTCGCCGACCTCGGCGCAACTGCCGTCGCCGTAACTCAGCCCCGCCGTTTGTCCCGCGCCTGCTGCATCCACGGCAGCCGCGTCGCAGCCATCGCTTCCCAGGCCTTGATGTCCGCATCGTGCTTGAGCGTCACGCCGATATCGTCGAGGCCTTCGATCAATCGCATCTTGTCGGACGCCGAGATCTCGAAGCGGATATCGGCACCATCAGCACCACGGATCGTCTGGCTGGGCAAGTCGGCCGTAAATGCTAGGGTGCCGTCGGCGGCCAGCACGCGCTTCTCCAGCGCCTCCGCTGTGGCATCGTCGAGTTCCACCGGCAAGACACCATTTTGCAGACAGTTCTCACGAAAGATGTCTGCAATTGACCGCGCGACGATGCATCCGATCCCGACAGCCTGCAAACACCACACCGCCGCCTCGCGCGAAGAGCCGCAACCGAAGTTGTGCCGGCTCATCAGGATCGCCGGCCTCGCATAGCGCGCCTGGTTGAAGATGTGGCTCTCGATGCGGCTTCCGTCCGGGTTCTGCCGCTGCCGCTTGAACAGCAGATCGGCGTAGTCGGGCTTCAACTCGCGCGACATCTGGATCGGCGCGATCTGGTCCGTATTCAGGTCGTCCTCGAGCACCGGAATGCACGGCCCGGTGATGGAAGTGAAGGGTGTCATCGACGCTGCCTCGGTAGGTTCACATCCAAAAACATTCGTCATGGCCCGCGCAGGCGGGCCATCCACGTCTCTTGTGGGGTTATGCACTCATCTCAGTAAAGTTGCGCCTGTACATCGGAAGCCCTCGATTGCAGCGTGTCGTGGATGGCCCGCCTCCGCGGGCCATGACGGCGTGCGTAGGTCGGGTCAAGCGATGCGCGACCCAACAGATCTGTGCAAGCTACTGAGCAGCACTCCCATCATTCTCCCTGCGCGATTTCCGCTGCATGTAACGCAGATGGCTCGCGTGTCGCTTGGATGTGTACCCGCACCTGTCTGATGGAAATCCCTTGCGCTGCTCGGACCATTCATCTGCCCATAGTCCAGCCTTTCGCTTGCGCGCATCCAAATCCGCCGCCTTATAATCTGTCGGTGCACTATTCGTCGCGCACGCAAACCCGCGACGGATCATCTCTATTCCCAAACTGCGATTGCCTTGCACCGAACAATCGACAGGCCAACGATTGATATGCCCCTTCCGCTCCGACTCACAAACGGCTCCTGCCTCAAGGAGCTCAGAAAGCACTAGTAACGCTTGGATCGCTCCCCTCGAAGTCTCGCAACGCGCGGGCAAGGCGTCAAAACTCTTGAGACAGTTCCGCCCGATTTCCGGAGCATCAATTCCCCTAATTCTCACCCATGCGTTCTCGATACCAAAAGAATCACCGTCATCAAGGCAGACCTTGCCAGTCGTCTCACCATTTGGAGTTTTCAGCACGACCTTGGAACTATTTCTCAATTCCCGATCGCATGAATTATCTTTCTGCGCGATAGCTGCGTCGGCAGCGAAGCAAGCCACCACGATCTGGATCGACGCACTGAGAACGAATCGACGCCACATCGGTTTTCCTCCATCGGATCGAAGGCTACCCCAGCGTCCGCGGATCCGTGATCTTCCCCGTCACCGCCGCTGCCGCCGCGAGTGCCGGCCCGACGAGATGGGTGCGCACCGCGCGCCCCTGGCGGTTCTCGAAGTTGCGGTTCGTCGTCGACAGGATGCGCTGGCCCGGCTCGCCGTTGTCGCCGTTCGAACCCGCACACATCGAACATGCCGGCTCGCCCCAGGTGATGCCTGCGTCCTTGAAAATCCGATCGAGCCCCTTGGCCTCCGCGTCGCGCTTTACCCGCGTAGATCCCGGCACTACCCACGCCGTCACGCCCTCCGCGACCTTGCGGCCTTTCACGATTGCCGCAGCCTCCTCTAGATCGGGAAGGCGCGCATTGGTGCACGAACCGATGAACACGCGGCCCACAGGCTCGCCGATCAGCGAAGCCCCCGGCTTCAGCCCCATGTACGCGATCGCACGCTCCATCGCGGCGCGCTTGTCGGGGTCCGCAATTGACGACGGCTCCGGCACGCGGCCTGTGATCGGCAGCACCTGCGCGGGATCGGTGCCCCACGTGATCTGCGGCTCGAGCCCCGCGCAGTCGATCGATATCTCCTTGTCGAATCCGGCATCGTCGTCGGTATGCATACCCCGCCAGTAACCCATCGCCGCATCCCATGCGGCCCCCTCCGGCGTGAACGGCCGCCCCGCGATCCACTGATACGTCGCATCGTCCGGCGCAACGAATCCCGACCGCGAACCCATCTCGATCGTCAGGTTGCACAAGGTGAGCCGCCCCTCGATCGACATCGAGCGGATCGTCGAGCCCGCGAATTCGATCGCATACCCACGCCCGCCCGCAACACCGATCTCCG
>CANJPN010000442.1 GCA_947475855.1 Bradyrhizobiaceae bacterium | reverse complement strand
GGTGCGCAATTGAAGCTCAACGGGGATTGGCGTATCGGCGCCGGTATCGGGTTCGAGCAGGCGGATCTTTCAACGAAGAGCGACGCAACGACCCAGACCGAACGCGTGCACCTGGGCGGCGTTCTCAAATACAATCCGGGCCCATGGATGTTTGCAGCCTCCGTCAATGGCGGCTTTGCCCAACATGACAATGTCAGGCGCGTTACCTTTGCGGACTTCGGCGCGGTTGCACGCAGCGAGTCCGAATCTTCTTTCATCTCCGGCCGGTTCACGACCGCGTATCTGATAAGCCGGGGCATGTGGTATCTCAAACCGCAGGTGGAGTTCGCTGCAACGAACCTCGTGCGTGAGGGCTATTCGGAGAATGCGGCCGGGGGTGTCGCATTGCAGGTCGCCAAGAGCGATACCTCGGTTCTTTCAGCAACGCCGATGATCGAGGTCGGCGCCGAGCATCAATTCGGCAGTGCGGTCTATCGCGGCTTCGTGCGCGGCGGTGCAACATTCCGCGACACCGACGTTTTCGTGACGACGGCGTCGTTCGTGGGGGCGCCCGCCGGGGCCGCGCCGATCGCATTGACATCGAAGACCGACCGCATCACGGGCGATTTCGGTGCCGGTGTGGATGCCATCATTCCCGGGCGCACCAGCCTGCGCGTGCAATACGATGGGCAGCTCGGGCAGACCACGACGCATCACAGCGGCGGCGCAAAGCTGAGTGTACAGTTCTGAGACGTCATCGCTGAGGCTGGAGAGGCCTCTTCGCCGGGACGATCGCCTGTCGAATTCCGCACAGTGCGATGCTGGACTTGTACCGTGCCCTCATCCCGTTGCACTCTTTCCGGGTGCGCGTGATGGAGGAGTGATTCCTATGGCTGAAGTCGTTGCTGCATTCGGTGTGCCGCACACGCCCGCATTCCCGGAACAAGTGCGACGGCTGGGGCCGAATTGTGAAACGGCGCTGCTCTATGCCGAAGTGGCCCGGCACCTGGAAGCGGTGCAGCCCGATCTGATCGTGGTGTTCGACAGCGACCATCTCAACACGTTCTTTCTCGACAACTTGCCGACGTTTGCGGTCGGTATCGCGGAGAAGGTGGTGGGGCCGAACGATCGTACGGCCATGCCGAGCTATACGGTGCCGGTCGACGGAAAATTCGCGACACACCTGTTCGCGAAGGGGCTGGGCGCTGGTTTCGATCTGTCGTTGCTGCAGGATTTCCAGATCGATCATTCTATCCTCGTGCCGCTGCATTTTCTGACGCCTCGGATGAATGTTCCGATCGTGCCGATCTTCGTAAACGGTCTCGTGCCGCCGCTGCCGTTGTCGAAGCGGTGCCATGCGCTAGGGCAGATGGTGCGCGAAACGATCGAAGGTTGGCCGGCAAACCTGCGGGTTGCGATTCTCGCCAGCGGCTCGTTTTCGCTGGAGATCGGCGGGCCGCGGATGAAGCTGGGCTCGCGGTCGGGTACGCCGGATCCGGGTTGGGCCAAGCGGGTGCAGATGCACATGGAGATGGGGCAGGTGAACGACCTGCTCAACGAGGCGACGAGCGACCGCATGCTGGCTGCTGGAAACATAGGTGGAGAGCTGCTGAACTGGATTGCGTTGCTCGGTGCGATCGGCGATCGCAGGCCGGTGTTCATGCAGCCGCAGCTCGCGCAAGGGCACGCCTACGCCGCGTGGCGGTGGGATTGACGTTTTCGTTGATGGCCGAGAGTAGCCTTCGGCGGCTTTCGTCTTTGAACGCCGGCATTGTTCTGCTTGGCGAGTTCTTCAGCCGAGAATGACGCGGGGTTTAATCACGCGGGGTTGGGAAGGGGCGGGTTGGGTTGGGTTGGCCGGCGGTCGGGTTCGTGCCAAGGTGCCGCCCCATTCGACATTACCGCCGGAGACTGCCGATGCATCCCAGGGAGAGACTTCCCTTTTCACCGATCGAGACGCGCGCGCCGTTGAAATTGCCCGATGGGCTCCGGCTCATCGTATGGCCGCTATTGGCGCTCGAGGAATGGGATATGAGCCGGCCGATGGCGCGTATGGTGATCTCGCCGCCGCAGGGTGTGCCGATGCTGCCGGACCATCCCAACTGGAGCTGGCACGAGTACGGCATGCGCGTCGGGTTCTGGCGGTTGAAGCGGATGTTCCATGACCTCGGGATTTCGCCGACTGTGACGCTCAACGCGCGTGTGTGCGAGACCTATCCGCAGGTGGCACGCGCTTGCGCGGAGGCCGGATGGGAACTCAACGCGCACGGTTTCGACCAGGTGCCGATGCACAAGCTCGAGGACCAGAAGGCGGTGATCGACAAGTCCGTCGACATCATCTCGAAATTCTGGGGACAGAAGCCGCGCGGCTGGTTCGGACCGGGCCTCACGCAGACGTTCGATACGCTCGACCATCTATCGGCGGCAGGTATCGAATACATCGGCGATTGGGTGCTCGACGAC
This sequence comes from Bradyrhizobiaceae bacterium, assembly GCA_947475855.1. GTDB lineage: Bacteria > Pseudomonadota > Alphaproteobacteria > Rhizobiales > Hyphomicrobiaceae > CAMDPA01. Next base: position 3,121 of record CANJPN010000442.1, on the reverse strand, counting down.
GAGCCGGTGACGTTGAAGACCAGTCACAAGCCAATCGTTGCGTTACCCTACAATTTCGAGTTGCACGACATCGTGATGATGGCGTTGCAGAACCATCCCTCGGACGAGATTTATCGCCGGGCCATGGATCAGTTCGAGTGTCTTTATGCGGAGTCTGCCGAGAGGCCGAAATTTCTGTCGATTGCCATGCATCCCTACCTGTCTGGCATGCCGCATCGTATCGCACACGTGCGGCGGGCTTTCGCGGACATGCTGAGCCGTCCTGGTGTCGCTGCCTGGGACGGCGCAAAGATCCTTGACTGGTATCGCACGCAGCCACAGCGGGTGGGCGGGTGATGGGCGTCAACGGATCTTTCTACGTTCCGCACGATCTCGACGCGCCGATCCGGGGCGCGTCGAGCGGGCCGCTGGCGGGGCTGTCGGTCGTCGTAAAGGACATGTACGATATCGCGGGCACGCGGACCGGCGGCGGCAGTCCGGAATGGCTCGCCGCGCAGGCGCCTGCGACGCGACATGCGTCGGCGGTGCAGAAGCTGATCGACGCGGGCGCGACGATCACGGCTAAGACGATCTGCGAGGAGCTGTTCTATTCGATGGTCGGGATCAATGCCCACTACGGCATGCCCGCCAACGTGCGCGCGCCGGGGCGAATTCCCGGTGGGTCGTCGAGCGGGTCTGCGGCGGCATGCGGTGCGGGGGCGTGCGACATCGCGCTCGGCAGCGATACGGCGGGATCGATCCGTATCCCGGCGTCGTTCAACGGAATCTACGGCATCCGCACCACGCACGGTCGCGTCGATCTGACGGGCGCGATGGCGATGGCGCCGACTTTCGATGCTGCCGGCTGGTTCGCGCAGTCGGCGGGGCTCTTGCGGATCGTCGGGCGCGTGCTGTTGCGTGGCGAGGCGGTGAAGCAGCCGGTGACGCGGCTGCTCGTCGCGAAGGATGCATTCAAGGTGGTGGACGAGCCGGTGGGCGAAGTGTGCCGCGAGTTTCTTGCGCGCGCGGCGCCTTCATTGCCGGTCGGCGAGGAGATGATCGCGGCCGCCGCGGGGCTCGATGACTGGTGCGAAGGCTTCCGCATCGTGCAGGCGCGCGAGGTCTGGGAGACGTTCGGTGAATTCGTGTCGCGCGACAAGCCGACCCTCGGTCCCGGCATCAAGGAGCGCGTGGTGTTCGCATCGTCGGTAACGGCGGAACAGGCCGAGGCGGGTCGGAAGGCGGTGGCCGCCGGCCGGGCGCACGTCCGCGCAATGTTGGCACCTGGAACGATCATGGTGATGCCGACGTCGCCCTCGATTGCACCGAAGCCCGATCTCGATGCGCGCTCGATGGATTCGTTCCGCCTGCGCGTGATGCGATTTACATCGCTGGCGGGTCTGGGCGGGCTGCCTCAGGTGACGATTCCGGCGGGGACAGTCACGGGCTGTCCTGTCGGGTTCTCGCTGCTGGGCTGGGCCGGCGGCGACGAGGCGCTGCTCGATCTGGCGTGTGAGTTGGCGCGGCACTGCGGCGTGGTGCGCGGTTAAGGTCCAATTGCGTGCAGCCGATCACAAGGACTGCACAGAGAGGAATGGGACATGGTGCTTCTGCTCAGAGCCGTCATCTCATCGGCATTGGCGGGGATGCTGGCGCTGGCTGGTAGCGCACAGGCGGAACCTGTCGCCGACTTCTACAAGGGCAAGCAGCTTCGCTTGGTGATCGGCTATACGCCGGGTGGTGGTTACGACATCTACGGTCGGATCGCGGCGGAGTTTCTGGGCCGGTTCATACCGGGGAATCCAGCGATCATTCCGCAGAACATGCCCGGCGCGGGGAGCGTCGTTGCCGCCCGCTACATGTACGGGCTTGCGTCCAAGGACGGCACGGTGCTCGCGACGTTGGCGCAGACGTTGCCCCTCGATACGATGGTGCAGGGGGAAAAGGCCGGCTTCAAGCTTACCGAGATGTCGTACATCGGGCGGCTCGTCGACAATATCGATTTCGGAATGGGGCAGCATCCGGACAAGTCGACGTTCAAGACTTTCGAGGATTTGCGCCGCAACCAAGTGGTGGCGGCGGCGACTGCGGGGGCGTCGCCGGCAAACATCTTTCCGACGGCTCTCAACCGGCTGGCGGGGACAAAGATCAAGATCCTCGTGGGCTATCCTGGATCGCAGGACATGATCCTGGCGCTCGAGCGTGGCGAGGTCGATCTCGTGGGTGCGAACGGGCTCGCCAGCACGATGGTGCGCAATCCCGAATGGATTACGAAAGGGGAGCGCGTCATCGTCTATCAAGCAGCGTTGAAGCGGCATCCGCTGTTGCCGAACGTGCCTGTGCTGGAAGAGGTCGGGCTCGATGCGATGGGGAAGGCAACGCTACGTGCGATAGCGGGATCGGCTGAAATCGGGCGTTCGATCCTGACGACACCGGGGGTTCCCGCGGAGCGGCTAACGGCGCTTCGCAAGGCGTTTGGTGAGATGATTGCGGACAAGCAGTTTCGCGAGACGATGGCGCAACGGCGGATCATCATCGAACCTGCCAGCGGCGAAGAACTCGATCGGATCGTCGACGAAACGACGAAGCTGCCGGCCGAAGTGGTGAAAATCATCGCCGAAATCGTCAAGGGGTAGGCGGCTGCCTGCGGCGCATGAATTGCGCCGGTTGCGAAGGTGTTCGGCCGGGCGGTAAGGTTCTCAATCGCCGGGCTTCGCGACGAGCTCGCGAACGATGCCTGTCGCTATTCTGTCGTTCAGTCCGGGAAGCCGAGAGGCTTGAGGGAGCGATCGGCGAAGCTCGGCGGGGCCCATTGCAGGCGCGGCGGAGGCTCGGCGAGGGCAGGGCGTTGAGCCGGGGCTGGTTGTGGTGGCGTCAGCCGGGATGGTTCGGCGCGCACGGGCATCGGCGGAATGGGATGAGACGCTGTCCGATCGATCGGCACAGGCATCACGGGGGCTGAATTCGAGGCCGAAGCGACGGGACGGAAGGCTGCGACCGGCATCAGGTTCTGGCGATTGCCCTCGGCAATCGGCTTCGACTTGCCGATGATCTCGTCGAACACCGTCGCGAATTCGACAGAGCCCGGCCTCGTCATGTTCTCGTTCATGCGCTGGTCGATGGCTGCAAGCAATTCCGCGGC
>CANJPN010000441.1 GCA_947475855.1 Bradyrhizobiaceae bacterium | reverse complement strand
TCTCGATTTGCCCCTTAACTTCCGTCAACCGAGGCCGCAGCTTTTCTGCGATCTGCGTACTCTCGTACATGATGCTTTCGACTTGGCCGCGCAGGCTGCCGAGGGAGCTTTCGTTATCCTTAGAGGATGTGATGTCCTTGTCGGCGCGCTCGAGGCTTTCGACGATGCGCTTGAGATCACCATCGACGTCCAGCGTCGGTGGAGCGACAGGTGCCGGAGGAGCGGGAGGAGGAGCTGGCGGAGTGGCCTGGGCAGCCGGCGGAGTGGCGGCAGGTTGCTGGCCTGCCGGAGGCGCGGTCTGCTGCTGCGCCGGCGCGTCCTTGACGCCAATTACCAGCCCTGCAAGCAGAACCAATACACTCAGAACCGATACGCCAGTTGATCGCATGACTATCCCACGCTTGTCCGCTCGTGGACTGTGCTAAGCAAGACACGAAACTTACAGCAAAATCACTTCTCGCCGACCGCTTGGCCGAGGCTCCGTGGCGTTCGGGAGAAAACGGGTGCTTCGACCACGTCTCCACCTTGCTTCACTGCAGTAGGGCGATGGTTCTCGCCGATGCCGGTCTCGATGACGACATCAACCGGTCCGCCGATCATGATCAGGTGCTCGACATTGTCGCGTCGCACGAGAATGAGACGGCGCCGGCCGTCGACGCTCGCGTGATCGCTGACTTCTAGCCGCTTCTCGGGCTTAGGGCCGAAGAACGTGTTCGTAATGCTGCCCGTGACCGACCCGGTCGCCAGGTAGCCGCGCAGAAGCAGCCCGCCGACGACGATCAAGGCGGCGATGAACACGAAGAAGAACAACCAGGAAAGCAGTTCCCACATACGATTCCAACGCGGCCCCAGCCGCGCCCCTCGTTGTCCGAATGACTGACGCCATCGACCACGGTCATACGACCAAAGCTCACCGCTGCTACCTGCCCGGGACTGAGCGAATCGGTACCAACATGGATCGCGGTTCGATTACCTGCAATTTGACCTCACGTACAGGGCGCAATTTCAACCCCATCTTAACCCAGGTGGTCGAAAAGTTGCGCAGCCGCCCATAACGGGGCATCGGCGCCGATATGCAAGGCGACGATTGCCGGTGATATCGCGGCGGTCGAACCCGCGGACCGTCGTCCGCGACGTATGTGAGATGGAAATTGTGGTGAAATACCAGTACATGCGTGATTTTCTTCCCACACTCCGCACGATCCGGCGCGCCGCGAATCTGCTACACCATTCCATCATGAGCGATGCCAAGGCACGTCAAGTGATGGAGGCTCTGCAACACGTGCGGCCAAGTGCTGCCGGTGCGGTTGACGTCGCGCGCGCCGAAGTGGCCCCAGGTGTGGCCGATGTGTCGCGTATCAACTGGCCGGTGGGTTTGGTGCCGACCGGAATGGTGCTCGTCGGAACATGCGGCGTGTCTGTGCTCGCTGTGCTGGCATCTCGTGCCGCTGAGCCGCTCGTCCTGACATTGATGGCCGGTTTGGCGACGGTTGGCGTTTTCTTTCTGTGCGGGCTGGCGGCCCAGCACATCCGCTTTGGTCAGCCGAGCGGCAATGATGAACTTTTGCGCCACATTGTCGACGCGGACGACGCCGTCATCATTGTGACCGACGCGTCCGGACACATGGTCGCCCACAATACTGCTTTCGCCTCGATCGCCGGAATCGGCCCACTCGGCGAGATCAACTCTCTCGAGGCTCTGCTGGCTAACGATCCCGTGGGCTCCGAGGCAATCTTCCGCCTCACCCGGGCGGCGGAGCGCGGTGTCGATTCTGTTGAGGAATTGAAGGTTGCGGGTCCGTCGGGGGCAGACCGTTGGCTCCGAGTTTCCGTGAAGCGCCTGGCCGACGGCAGGGCCACCAAGAATCGAATGCTCCGCCTGTGGCGGCTCGAAGATGTTACGCGGCACCGCCAAGCCCATGTCGAAGCGCTCCAGGCATTGGATCGCCGGTTGCAGGAGTTGTCGGGCGCTCCGGTCGGCCTGCTTACGGTGAACCGTGACGGGCTCGTCGTATCGCTGAACGACAGGCTGGCCGGCTGGCTCGGCTATCAGGACCCATCCCGCGCTCGTGGCATGAAGCTGTCGGACCTGATCGCCGATGGCGGCGCGCATCTCGTAACCTCGTTGCCCATAAGTCTCGATCAGCCGGTTCATCGGACCGACCTCGACCTCGTCTGCGAAAATGGCCGCCGTTGGCCGGCGACATTGCTCGTCGTGCCGGAGGCTGGACGCATTTCGGTCGCGGTCATCGAGCGTGCCGAGGAAGAAGACGGGGATGACAACCTCGCCCATTCCGCCGCTCAGCCTCGTTTTTCCCGGTTCTTCCAGTCTGCGCCGTTCGGGATCGCGGCAGTCGATGGCGACGGCCGGATCGTCAGCGCAAACCCCGCGTTCGCACGATTGCTGCTGGACGGTACCGCCCATCGCGGCGGCAGCCTGCTCGAGCTGCTCGGCAAGTCGGATGAGGGCCTGCGTCAGAAGGTTTCGGTTGCGCTCGAAGCTGCTCGGGAAGGCAAGGCCAGCATCGCGCCCTTCGACATTACGATCGGTGCGAAGGGCAAGGAGCTGACGCGAAAGGTCTACACGTCTTCGCTTGCTCGAGGCGTAACGGCTCGCCAGGGCGCGATCCTCTATGTTCTCGACGTCACCGAGGCGAAAGCCCTCGAGCAGCGGATCTCGCAAGCGCAGAAGATGGAGGCGGTCGGTACGCTGGCCGGCGGCATCGCCCATGACTTCAACAACGTTCTGACCGCGATCATCGGTTTCTCCGACCTGCTGCTTCAGAAGCATAAGCCGGGCAACGACAGCCACGCGCAGATCCTCTCGGTCAAGTCGAGCGCCAATCGCGCGGCAGGCCTCGTTCGCCAGCTCTTGGCCTTTTCGCGCCGCCAGACCATGCAGCCGAAGGTGCTGCGCGTGGGCGACTTGCTTACGGACTGGTCGATGCTCGTCAATCGTCTGCTCGGCGAGAAGATCGAGCTGAAGATCTTGTCGGTTCGTGATCTCTGGCACATCAAAGCCGATCCGAGCGAGCTCGAGCGCATCATCATCAACCTCGCGGTGAATGCGCGTGATGCGATGCTGCCCAAGGGCGGACGACTGACGATCCGGACGCGCAACGTCTCGGAGCGGGACAGCCAGAAGCTGGCCGGCCAGGGGGTTGTGCGCGGCGAGTATGTGCTGATCGAGGTCGAGGATAACGGCACTGGCATGACGCCCGAAGTCATGGCCAAGATCTTTGATCCGTTTTTCACGACCAAGGCTGTCGGCAAAGGCACTGGTCTTGGCCTGGCTAGCGTCTACGGCATCGTCCAGCAGACCGGCGGCTACATCTTTCCCGAAAGTACGCTTGGCGAAGGCACTACGTTCCGACTCTATTTGCCGCGATATTTCGTCGAGCCGGAGGAAGAAGCTGAAATGGCGCCCGCAGCCGTGAAGAAGCCGCGCCAGCGCGACCTCACGGGTACCGGCCGCGTATTGCTCGTGGAAGACGAGGATGCGGTTCGCCGCTTCGCTGTCACGGCGCTCAAGAGCAAGGGCTACGAGGTGCTCCAGGCTTCTGACGGCGTCGAGGCGCTCGAAGTCATGAAGGCATGCGATTACAAGGTCGACATCGTCGTCTCCGACGTCATCATGCCCGAGATGGATGGCCCGACGCTGATGAAGGAGCTGCGCAAGACGGATCCGAAGCTGAAGTTCATCTTCGTATCCGGCTATCCGGACGACGCCTTCAAGAACAGTCTGGATCCCGATGCGGACTTCACGTTCCTGCCCAAGCCCTACAACCTCGCCCAGCTCGCTGCAAAAGTGAAAGAGCAGATCGAGGTATAGAGCTCCAACAGGAAGGATCGGCCTTCCTGAAAACGGGGACGTTGGGGAGCGGCGCGAAACTGGTCCTCCCAACCGATGCCTTATCGTGGCAATCTGGGTGCAACTGAAGTTTCCTCGGGAGCACTCTGATGAGCATGAAGTCCCTGGTCGGGCGCAAGAAGAGTCGTCGAATGGCCGCATTCGGCTTTTCTGCTGCGCTTGCGACGGTGAACACGCATGCAGCCCTTGCTGCCTGGCCTGCCGATAAGGTCATCCGCATCATCGTGACCAATCAGGCTGGCGGCCCGACCGACGAGGTCGCGCGTCTGCTCGCGAACGATATGGCGCCCCTGATCGGGGGGACCTTCATTGTCGAGAATCGTCCAGGCGCGGCGAGCAACATCGGCATCACGGCAGGTGCCCGCGCCGAGCCGGACGGCTATACGCTTTTGCTCGCGCCCACCTCGATCACCGTCAATCCAGCTATCTCCGAGAAGGTCAACTACGACCCGGTCAAGGACTTCGAGCCGATATCCCTAGCAGTCACGTCGCCCGTGGTCTTCGCGATCTCGCCCAAGCTCGGCGTGACGACGCTGGCGGGCTATGTCGAGCTTGCGAAGAAGGATCCTGACAAGCTCAACTACTCGAGCCCTGGCGTCGGGACGGTTCCTCATCTCGCAGCCGAACTGTTCAAGCAGCGCGCAGGAATCCAAATGGCCCATGTTCCCCATGCGGGCAACGCACCGGCGGCGCAGTCCGTGCTGACCGGAGCGGTCCAGTTCAATTCAGGCTCGTTGCAGCCGACACAGGGATTGATCGAGGCGGGACAGATGGTTGGGCTTGCTGTGAGTGGTGCGCAACGCTGGCGCGGGTTGCCCAACGTCGCGACGATGACCGAGCTCGGCTACAAGGAATTCGTGATCGAATCGATGTTCTCGCTGTTCGCGCCGGCAAAAACGCCGCCTGACATTGTCGACAAGTTCGCCAAGGCGGCACAAACCGTGCTGAAGCGTCCGGAAACCGTGAAGAAGCTCAACGACAGCGGCCTCGAAGTCGTCGCCGGCGGGCCGGATGTCCTGCGTGCTCGCGTCGCCCACGAAGTTCCGATGTGGCGAGACCTCGCCCAGAAGGCGGGCATCAAGCCTGCGCGTCAGTAGCCTTGCACTGCGCTTCAGCCGCCTCCAGACGCTCGATCACGTGGCGAAAGCGGACGGCGCCGGCATCGACGGATAAGGTCATGGGCTCCAGCCGGCGTCGGGCGCGTTCCAGATTGCGCTGCTGCGCCTCGATAACCGGTGCGTCCTCGATCTCGAAGGCGTAGCGCCGCTGCTGCGCAATTTTCTCCTGTATCGCGCGATTGGCCGCCTCGTCATTGGTTCTGAGGCCGAAGCGTACGGCGGTGAAGAAGTAGTGTGTCTTGCGCTCGGTCTCGGGCGTGAGCATGTGCAGCGCGTGAATTCCGGTACCAGTCTCCCAGGGCCTCCCGATCTCGCAGACGCCGGTGAGGAGATTGAGCGTGCTTGGCGCCATCCAGCGCATCCGCGTGAAGACATCCACGCGCTCCGGGTGTCCCGGCCACTGCATCGCCGACCGTCCCGGTGGTGCGGCGTTAGTCGCGAAGCGCGTGACGATGACGTCGTTGCCCTCCTGCTCCACCTCGACGGTTGAGTTGATGGTGTCGGCGTTGCCCAGCGTTCCGGCATGAAGGAAGCTGGTGTGACTGAGGTCGAGCAGGTTGTCGACGATCAGCTTGTA
>CANJPN010000440.1 GCA_947475855.1 Bradyrhizobiaceae bacterium | reverse complement strand
GGTCATTGCGATGGGTCCTTGAGGTTGGGGGCACTTGACCCCTCGATCCTCAAGACGAGACGCTTCCTATTACGTTACCGACTGCCCTCGCCGCCAAACTCCACCGCCAAATCGGCCTCAACGGGCTGGCGCGCGAGCGCCTTCGTTCAATGGCCCACTGCTGACGGTCCCGCAGTCACGTTGACGACAGCTTGTTGGGGGAGGAGCAGCAGTCAAGTTCTCTGATTGTTCAAGCTGTCGTACAGTCAAAGCACTTTCGTGTTGTGACCCCTATCGGTTAGGACCAGCCGCAGCGTCGTCTCCCGCTCCTCGCGGCATACACTGATCAGCTTACCTATTGCTCCTCGGACCCAATAATTTGCGCCCGTGGCTGTTCCCTCAGAGACAGAGCGCGCCACGACAATCAGGTATGCAAGCTCGCACCCTGATGAAGGGGTCCTGGCATTAACCAACACCTCACGCGAGCGAAGCGCGTAACCTGGGAATCGCACCAGCGGGCAGACTTGTCCGCCCGATAGCGGCGGCCGCCTCGATGGTCGCCGCTCTGGACTTGCCCCGGTCGCGATGGAGCCGGCGCGGGCATTGACCGATCAGTCTCACCAGCGCCAGTCGCGCCCACCAGGGCGGTGGCTCAACGGGCTGTTGCCGAGAGTTTTTGTCCTGTCACTCGAGGAACAGCGCGGGATGACGGGTGGTGGCACTGTGGGCTCATCGAACACGCCACACGGCACCCCACTGAGAGCCCCAATGTTCAACACCACCACCTTCCGCCTCATCGCCGCCGCCCTTGCCATCTCGACCGTCGCGATCCACTCCAAGCAAGCCTCGGCAGCCAGCCTCGCCGTCCAGCTCGCCTGCGCCTCCGACTACTACGCCTACTGCTCGAAGCACGATCCGGATGGTCCGGCCACCCGCGCCTGCATGAACGCCAACGGCGCCAAGCTCTCCAACCGCTGCGTCAACGCCCTCGTGGCCGCCGGCGAGATCTCGAAGGCCGAGGTCGCCCGCCGCACCGCCGCCGCGACCGGCAAGTAAGGCCGCCGCCGTCGTCGTGTGGTGTCGTTTCGTTAGCTCGATCAGTGGCCGGGGCATTCGCCTTCGGTCCCTTTGCTTTGCAAATCGCGGCTTTCCCTTCCTCCACCAACCCAGAGTTCGCCTTCGGTAAGAAGCCATTGGCACGCACGCGCGCGTCCAACACGGGGCCCGTCTCAGGCGCCGGATGAACCTTCTTCGAACTCTTTACACGGTTGGATGGGTTGGCCAGCGCAGCGGCGTCGTCCCGTTGGGGTAGTCCCGCCCCGGCACGCCATTAACCCTCCCCCGTTCGCGAAATAGGTTGAGTGGAAACCAGCAGGGCCAACCATTAACGGCGCCGGTCAAGGGCGCGCGGCGTCATTCTCGTCCCGAGATGTTGGGCCACGGCGATCTCCTTGGGAAGTAGGCTCAAAAAACGAAGGGCCCGACGCTGTTGCGCGGGCCCGTGTGGACATTGCAGATGTTCGACGATCGACAATCAGGGGCTAGCTGCCGCCCGCGCGAGTGCGGCTTGCACCTCCGCGAGGTCGAACAGTTTTGTCCGAGCCGAAAGCTTTATTGGCTTCGGCAGCACGCCCGCCTCGATCAGTTCAGCGATGTGATCACGGGATATTCCGCCGAGCATTGCCGCGAGATCGGAACGCCGAAGATACCGCGGCAGGGGATGCGGATCTGTCCGCTTGTTTTTCGTCATGCAGGTGGCTCCCAAAAAAAAACGCCCGCGAGCCGGTTGGCCGCGAGCGCAAATGTGGATGTTGGTGTTTTGGATACCTGCGTCGCGGCTTCATGTCCAGAAGGAAAAGTCAATATTCGACGGCTGCGACACTCTGGCGCGCTCGACGACGCAAGAAGGCACTCCGCTTCGAATGGCGACGCCAGAAAGCGAGCTTGACAGAAAGACCTATTACATGCCAGAAATATCATTCTTAGAACACGTCATGAGATGCATGGCGAGAAACCACTTCGTGAGCGGCGTTTTCGATTTCTGAAAAACAGTCCCGGCGCGCACCGAGGTTTGAAGGCCGCAGCCCGAACACTGGAAAAGCCGTTTCGGCGTGCAGAAGCTGTATTTCGAAGTCGTGCATTTTGGACAGATGAAGCCCGTCGGCCAGCGCATCGTCACCAGCGCGGCGTGGCACTGCTCCTCGCTCCCGTAGAGCCGCTGGAACTCCGCCATGTCCAGCCCCTTCTGGAACTGCACCTTGTTGCGGGCCATCCCGACCTCCCCGATTCGTCGTTCAGACATGCCCTATCAGGCGATCGTGGCGGAATGCGGACTTGTAGGGGTAATCAGGTCGCCGCATGAATTTTCGCTGGCGCATATTGGAGCGTCGATACGCATCGATTCGGCATCGATGCAACATCGGTGGGCGCCCGTGTGTATTGGCTTGCATCGATAGGCTGCGCCGTTCCAGTGCTGGGCACGGGCTGCCGCGGCTCGCTTGTTTCGTTTTTTCCAAAAGGCCACATGGTTGAAAACTAACTGGTTCGGTGCAATCGAGCAATGCGACCCCCGCGCACGTCACCTGCGTTGTCTAATCCGACCGTCGGCCGGCCAGATATAGCCGACGCCGTTCTGATCGCACCAATCCATCGCTTCGGCGCGGCCATAATGACTGTCACCGCGCCACACGATATTCGCTCGTTTCCACGTCTTCAGGATGCGCTTCGTCAGGTGCTTGATGACGGTGCGCACTTCGCGACCGTTCGGCGTCTTCGCGGGGCGCAGGATCGTCGCCACCGGCAAGCCCGTACCGGCGTGATAGACGTGCATCGACGCGAACCCACGTTCGTCGTAATGCGCATTCCAGAAAATCATTTGCTGCCCCCCGTGCGCAGCATTGAAGGTGTCGTCGATGTCGAAGATATCGCGGTAGGCCGGCGTCACGTGCGCCGAGAACTGATCGACCAGAGCCTTGGCAATACGCGCCGCATCTGTCTTCGTCGGCGCATTCTCGAAGCGGCTGATGGTCGACTGCGAGGCAAGCGGGGCGCCAGTCTCCGGGCAGCGGCCGACGGCCATCTTCAGCGCCGGATCATTGCGCAGCCAGTCGAGATCGTTGCCGTCCTTGTAACCGCAGGCGATGGCCAGAACGCGCGCGCTGACGAGTTCGAACATGGCGTGGCGCACGCGCGTCGGGTCGCGGCGATCCCGCATGGCATCGGCCAGCCGCGCGCACACGCCGATCTTCTTCTCGGCGCCGCGCAGCAGCAACAGCCCCGCATCGGACGACTGGTTGCCGCCGTCGAAATCGATTGTGAGTTTCTTACGCGCCACAGCTGGCAGATCGAAGGGAAGCGGCGTAGCGTTCGACATGGCTGTGGCGCTCGGTGGCTGAACGCAGCACGTCGTCTACACACCGAATTGCTACGCGATTTCCGCGCCTTGCGCCACAGCCAGACGCGTTTTGCTCAAGTCTGATGCATGATCCGGGCTAAGGGGATAGCCATTTGCGGATTGACACTACGGCGAGCAATCGGGCTAAGTGAAGTTATAGCACATGCGGAGTGATCACGTGTTTGCAGAAATGCCAGGGGGTAGCAGTGACCAGTAATCAAGTTCGACATACAGGTCAGGCCGTTATTCAGGACAATTTGGCAGAACTGATCGCTATCGACGCAGCCAGGCTCGCGAACAACGACGTAATGACCACTACGGCGGCGCCTGGGCCGGTTGTAGCGAGCGACCTGGACTGGTTCGTTGTCGCGCATGCGAGCGGTCGCGTGAGCTGGGCCATCGAGGCAGACGCCAACATCCCCATCCGTGACTCCTATCTGCACACGGAGGCGGCGCTCGCTGCCGCGCAGACGCTCGATCTCGATGCTAGACTTGCCAGCGGGAATGGCGGACCCGGAGCCGATCTCGCTGCCGCGCAGACGCTCGATCTTGATGCTAGCGCCTACAACGCCGGCTTGGCGCCCTTGGACGCGACAGCACAATCGGTTGTAGCATCGTTCATCGAGTTGATCGCCTCGGAGGCTTTTACTGGTCCGGCGCAGGTCGCAGGTGATTATCTGCCGGTCAATGACCCCGGTTCGTGCGCGTGTCCGGCCTGCATGGCCGCGACATCTGCACGGGCGCCTACAGCCGTTGAGAGTAGTAGTGGCGATGTCGTCGGGGCAACCGCCGTAACGGCCAATAAAACGGCTCTGACGGTCGGCGGCGCAATCACCGCCTTCATCAATGCGACTGGCGATCACGACTGGTTTGGCGTCACTCTGACCGCAGGCCAGACCTACGTATTCAAGGAGACAGCGGTAGGCACCTCGCAGCTCGATTCCTATCTCTATTTACGAAATTCTGCCGGCACGCTGCTGGCCGCCAACGACGATTCAGGCAGCACACTTAACTCTTCGATCCAGTTCACTGCAAATAGCACCGGCACCTACTATGTCGATGCAGGTGCCTATGGCTCGACAACCGGTCAGTATCAGTTGTCCCTGGATGCGGGCGCGGCGACGAAGCCGACATGGACGGTCGATCAGATCTCGGCCTACATCAAGGATGGGATGGGATCGCATTACACGTTCACGACCACCTCCCACAACATCACTTATAATATCGAAGGCTTGACGGCTGGCGCCGCGAACCTGGCTACCATGGCGCTGCGAGAGTGGTCTGACATCGCCAACATCACCTTCGTGCGCACGACCGGCGCTGCGTTGATGACGATAGACGATAACGTGCTCGGCTCCGCCTACGCCTCGCGCAGCGGAAATTCGTCTACGATCAATGTAGGTTCCGACTGGTACTATGGCATTACTGCCTTGGACAGCTATACGTTTCAAACCTACATCCACGAGATCGGTCACGCCCTCGGGCTCGGCCACGCAGGTCCCTACAACGGCAGCGCGACCTACGGCACTGACAATCTTTATGCAAACGACAGCTGGGCCATGACGGTTATGTCGTACTTCAGCCAGTCGGGGGCTGGCCAGGGCAGCTATCGTTTCGTGATGACGCCGATGCAGGCGGATATCATAGCGATTGGCAACACCTACGGGCTCAACTCTACGACGCGCAGTGGTGACACGGTCTACGGTTTCCACTCAACCGCCGGGGACGTCTACTCGTTCGCGACCTACACAACCGCGCCATCTTACACCATCTACGATACTGGTGGTGCGGACACTCTCGATGCTTCCGGCTATTCGCAAGCGCAGACGATCAACCTTAACGCTGAGACATTCTCTTCGATCGGCGGTCTTACCAACAACATAGCTACTTCTCGCGGCACTATTTTGGAAAACGCGATCGGAGGATCAGGTTCCGATACAATCATCGGCAACGCGGCTGCGAACAGGCTGGACGGCGGCGTTGGCAATGATACGCTGACGGGCGGCGCGGGTGCGGACACCTTCACTATCGGTGCCGGCACTGACAGCATCACCGATCTCGGTAATGGTGCGGATGTGCTGGTCGTCTCGGCTGGCGCCACGGCCAATGCCACGCTGGCTGCGGCTTGGACTGCCACCGCGAGCAGCAGCAATGCAGGCACGGCCAACCTCTCCGCTAATGGTTTCGGGGTCAACCTGACTG
>CANJPN010000439.1 GCA_947475855.1 Bradyrhizobiaceae bacterium | reverse complement strand
CCCAGGAGGACAGCGATGTTACTCACGAAGCCCTTCACGTACCGGGTGATCAACAAGATCACGAACATCACGAAAGCTGCCATACCGAGATTGAACAGATCGCCATAACCCGGCAGGTTCGGCGCGGCAGCCCCGGCCGCCCAGTTCACGCCCACACGCATCAGCGAGATACCGATCATCAGGATGACCGATCCAGTGACGACGGGAGGGAACAGGGGCATCAGGTAGCTCAGCACGGGGGCTATCAGGATCGTAAAACAGCCAGCCGCGATCGCAGAGCCGAATATCGTGAGCAGTCGCACCGTGGGTTCGCCGAGCGAGGCGTCGTTGGCGATCGCCAGCATCGGGCCGACGGCGGCGAATGTCACGCCCATCATGACGGGAAGCCGAATGCCGAAACCAGGGATGCCCAGGGATTGGATGATCGTGACGATCCCGCACGCGAGCAAATCCGCGTTGATCAGCAAGGCAACTTGTTCCGGTGAGAGTTTCAGGGCGCGGCCGATAATGAGCGGGACCGCGATGGCACCCGCATACATCACGAGCACGTGTTGAAGCCCGAGCGCCCCCAATTGCACGGGGGGCAGCACCTCGTCTACGGGATGTACGCCTGATGAGACGGACGTGTTCTGCACGCCGTCCGTGGACGCCTGTGGCATGATTTCCTCCGTGGCGAGCCGCACTTCGTTTGGCGCGGCTTTTATCGAGCGGCCACGCGAAGGCCACTCTGCACGGATGCTAATTCATTCAAGGCTAGGGCACCGCCACTATATTCTAGCGATGACCTTCAAAAATTTCAGGTGAATTGCCGGTACGGCATGTATCCACTGGAGCGGTTGCTTCACCCGCGGGTGGCGTGCGGCTGGCACCTGTGCCTTGGCCAGTCTGCCCATAGCCAGTCAAACCTGGTTTTCGGCTGAAGCCAAAAAGGGCCCGGACGCTGACTTCCAAGAAACAAAATAAAAGAAGCTTTGGTGCCCAGAAGAGGACTCGAACCTCCACGCCTTGTGAGCGCTAGTACCTGAAACTAGTGCGTCTACCAATTCCGCCATCTGGGCTCCGGCGCCGAGTTAAGGGGCTTCCGGGCGCTTGTCAACCAAGCATCGCACTGGCTGGGAAAGCCGGGGTCAGACCCGCTGGGTCCGACCCCGCTGCCTTTGGGTCACGCCTTCTTCGGTTCCGGCTCGGCGTCGCGACCGACCTTCAGGAGGTTCGTGAGCAGTGCGTCGAAACCGGAAGCGCCAGCACCCGCGTGCAGGTCGATGCGGCCGACCTTTTCAACGAGCTTCTCCAACGCTTCGAGTTCCTTGAGCCGCTGCAGGATGGGGTTGTCTTCCATCAGCCGCGCCGTGTTGAGCAGCGAACGCGTTGCCGCCGTCTCCTCCTGACGGCGGATCAGGTTGGCCTTCGCCGTCCGCTCCGCCTCGACCACCTTGTTGAGGAGTTCCCGCACGTCGCCGGGCAGGATGACGTCTTTGACGCCGATTTCCCCCACTTCGACACCGAGTTCCTGGACGCGCCCGGTGACGAACGCGCGCACCTGCGCGTCGATCGTGTCGCGCGCAGCCAGGATCTCGTCCAGCGTCCGGGTCGCCACGGCTTCCCGGATCGCGAACTGCACCTGCTTGTAGACCGTGGCGTTCACATCGTTGGACCCCAGGACCGACTTCTCCGGGTCGATCACCTTCATGAAGGCGGTCAGCGTCACGCGGATACCGACGCGGTCCTTGGTCAGGATCTCCTGCGCCGTCACCTCGAGAGGTGTGGGACGCAGATCGACCTTCTGCACGCGAACCGTGCGGCCGACGTTCCAGAACGCGTGCCGGCCCGGTGGGAGGCGCTCGGCGAGCTTCCCGTCGATGAACAGCAGGCCGGCCTCGTGCGCCTCGACGATCGCAACCGTGACGAGCGTGGTGCGCGACAGGTCCATCCTGTCGAGGTGGCGCTTGGCGACGCGCAGCTCTGTCGACGCGTCGATCGTCTCGACGTCGACTTGAGTGAGTGTCTTCCAGAACGCACGCGTGGCGTTGGGCGTAACGATGTGTTTCGCCTCGCCGTCGAACGACACGATCGCGACCTCGTTGGCCGCCGTTTGCACGATCGCGAAATTCTGCTCGGCGATTCCGGCGTGCGTCTTCTCGATCAGCAGGGCTTTGTCGGCGGGCAACTCGGTGCGTACGATCTTGACCAGTTCCGACTTGAGCCGGCCGGCGGGATCGAATGCGGTGAAGCGGCCGGGGCCGAGGAGCCGCTCGAAGCGGCCGTCGCGGGACAGGAATGCGCGCTCGTCGTCACGGACGATCACTTTGAAGAAGAAGGCAGTCATTACACATTACCTCAATATACTTGCGTGGCTGGGGGCGCTGGTTGTCCCTCGTCCGTCTTGTTCGAGGGGCTGCGGAATGCCGGTCCCTCTCACCCCATCTGCCTTGCCCCCACATGAGTCGGGGCAGGAGACTCTTAATGCGGCCCTCTGCGAGCAGAAGCCGGATTCTGAACCATAACCGCTGACCGGAGTTGCGCCGGTAAGGTCAGATTAGGTCGCCGGCGACTTCCCACGACCGAGCCACGGACCCGCGCTTGAGCCTGAGGTTCGGCCGTTTCGACCTGGTTGCGTCCTGCACGCCTGCGAGCAGGACGAGCAGCCGGAGCCGGGCCGTCGGGCGTCGCCGACAGGCGGTATCCGCGCGAGCGCAGAGCGCCCGAAGCGTTGTTCCCTCGACCTGGACGAAGCCGAAGCCGCGTCGTCAGTCGATTGAACCGGGAAGCAGCCGGCTTCCCCAAAGGTATGCCCTTGCGGGCGGTAAACGACACGGGAGTCGAACCCGCGACAGTCCGATTAGCAGTCGGATGCTCTACCCATTGAGCTAGTCGTTGGAGAAGTTGGAAGGAGTCGAACCCACGACCTCCCGGCTTGTGACCGGGTGCTCTACCGCTGAGCTACAACCTCGGGGATCTCATCGGCCGCGGAACACGCTCTCCCAGAGGGCGCGCGCCAGCCCGGACTCGAAGAGCCGGGACCCGGGGCAGACGGCAAGACGAGCGCGTTATGCCGCAGCTTTGCGGCGGCAGTATGATGTTCGAGCACATGCTCTTCGAGCGACGGGGCGGCAGGACTTCAGATGTCGCTTGCATTCAGCCGGACCACTTTGCAACTGGTCGCGCTCGAGGACGCACGGGCATGAGCTGGATCAATGCGATGGGTTTGGTCTCACTTTCCTTGTGATAGTGTTAGGCGAGGACGGAATCACAGGGTCTGCCAATTTGAAGGTGCCGACGTGAACAAACCGGGTGAACCATCTGGAGCGGAGGGAACCTCCGCGACGGGAGGCCAAGCCAAGCCGGGTCTGCCGGAACTGCCTCTCGTTATCGTCAATCGCGGAGCGCCGCTATCGAAGGTCGGCAGCTTTGGCTCCGTGTGGCAGGTGCTGCACAAGATCCGCTGGTTGCCGCTCATTCCCGTGATCATGCTGACCGGGGGCGTGATCGCGATGTACTTCCAGCCGCCGGGAATTCGGGTCGCGATGCGTGCGCTCGGCTTGCAGCCGGGTGGTGGAACCAAGGATCCGATTGCCGTGCCTGCGCCCAAGGCGCCGGTTGCAGTGAACTCTCCCGCTGTGCGCCAAGTCGTGGCGTTGGCGAAGCTCGTTCCGGAAGGTGAATTGCGCACGGTTGCGCCGCCTTTCGGGGCAGGTGACGCGCGAATTGCCGAGCTGAAAGTCGAAGAGGGATCGAAGGTCGAGAGTGGCGCGGTGCTTGCGATCCTCGATAACGAGGCGCAACTCAAGGCCGCGCTGGAATCGGCGCAAGCCAACGTCACGCAGCGAACGGCAGCACTCGCGCAGACCCGGTCGCAAGTTCAGGCGAGCCGGGAAGAAGCCGCAGCCGCGCTCGCTCGCGCGGAGGCAACGGCGCGCAATGCTCAAGCCGACTTCGAGCGCATCGACCAACTCGCCAAGCGAGGTGTTTCGACGGAGGCAGCACTCAGCAAGTCGCGAACCGCGCGGGATGAGACTGCTCGAGAGATCGACCGGCTGAAGGCGACGCTCTCGCGTTTCCAGAGTTCGGATCTCGAGAAGCAACCGGACATCGTGGTTGCCGCCAGTAATCTGGGGGTCGCCAAGTCCGAGCTTTCCCGGGCGGCGCAGGATCTCGACAAGGCCTACGTGCGCGCGCCGATCTCCGGCACGGTGCTGACGATTCTCGTTCGGCCCGGTGAGAAGCCGGGTACGGCAGGCATTCTGAAGCTCGGGGATCTCGAGCACATGAAAGCCGAGATCGAAGTGTTCCAGACGCAGATCGGGTACGTGTCGATTGGCGATCGTGTGACGTTCACCGCGGACTCTCTACCCAAACCGCTGGAGGCGACGGTGGCCCGGATCGGGCTGGAAGTCGGACGGCAGACGCTCGTTGATACGACCCCGGCCGCGAACACGGATGCGCGCGTCGTCAAGGTTCAGGCCGCACTCACGCCGGAGTCGTCGATCATCGCGCAGAAATACACGAACTTGCAGATGGTCGCGCGCATCTCGACCCGGCTGGCGCCATGACCTTGTTGCTCGAGCGCTTACTTGGCCGGCTGCCGATCGGCTGGCTGCAACTCACCCACAACCGGACGCGTCTTGCTGCCGCGATTGCCGGCGTGATGTTCGCAAACATCCTGATATTCATGCAGCTCGGCTTCATGGGCGCTTTAGTAGATAGCGTCGCGCTGCCATACCGGGCGATGAACGCGGAAATCATTGTTTCCGGCTCGGATGCGAACACGCTGGCGGATGGTAGTCCGCTCCCGCGCCAGCGCATGTTCGAGGCATTGTCGGTTCCCGGTGTCGCCAGCGCCACGCCGCTCTATTTCGGGAAAATGGACTGGAAGCAACCGGACGGCTCGATCAGAACGCTCGACGTATTCGGCGTCGATCCGTCCGTGCGGGCGTTCAACAATGCCGATATCGATGCTGCGCTCGACCAGTTGAAGCTCTCGGACTACGCGTTGATCGATCGGCGGACGCGGAACGCTCCCAAGGGGCTGTTCGCTACGATCGATAGTGGAACGCCCTACAGGTTCGAAGTGAAGGGGCGAACGCTTACGATCAATTCGACCTTCACGCTTGGTGGCGGCTTCACGACCGACGGTTATCTCGTCGTCTCGGACCAGACCTTCATGAAGCACTTTCCAAGCAGGGTAGCCGGTGCTCCCAATCACATTCTGGTGCGGATCGCTGGTGGTTCGGACCGGTCGCGGGTGATTGCGGGACTCAAAGCCGTGCTCCCCGATTACGATGCTGTCGTGCGAACGATCGAGGAGGCGGCTGCGAAAGATCAGGCGTTCCAGACCACGCAGCGTCCGGTGGGAATCGTGTTCGGCTTCGGCATCGTGATCGGCGTGCTGGTCGGCATCGTGATCGTCTATCAGGTTCTGGCGACCGACGTTGCCGATCACATCAGGGAGTACGCGACTTTCAAGGCGATGGGGTATCCGCAACGGTTCTTTCTCGGTCTCGTGTTCGAAGAGGCCTTGATCCTGGCGTTGCTCGGGTTCGTGCCCGGTGTGATCATTTCTGTGATCCTGTATGCGGTCGT
>CANJPN010000438.1 GCA_947475855.1 Bradyrhizobiaceae bacterium | reverse complement strand
CGCGCCGCTACATGAGCCTGGAAACGATGGCCGGCTTCTGCGATGATGCCACCGTCAGGCCGCCGGCAATCCCGGCCGCCTGACAATCCGAGCCGCGGCGCTCCGGATCATGCCTGTGGGCTTACACCACGTGTTGGGGCACTACCGGAATGTGCGCGCGCTACCCGGATCCCCAACCGATCTTCGCCCATCCCCCACACACCGCCCCCCAGAGCCACTTGTGGATTATGCGTGCCCGTACGTCGTATACGACCGAGGTCAGCCTAGATTCGGACGCATGCCGACGCTAGTCAGTTTGTAGTCAAAACGCCTATACGAGCGCGCTGGGGAGGTATCCGACCAGACGCGATCGCCGCAGGCGACCGACTGACCGGATAAAACGGCTCTAGCCTGCTGAATCTAGAGCATCTTATTCCGACAGGAAAATCGCGGAGGCGATTCCGTCCAGTCGGCTGACGCCCTAGCGCGAACCCGAGGACTATGCTCGTGCCGATGCTCAAGCTCCCGCCCCGATCGAAAGACGGACCACCGCCCCGCTGGAATTGGTTCATCTTCGCCGCTGCAGTACTGGCGCTCGCACTTGGCTTCCTGGCGATGCTGTCAACGGCCTACCCGCAAAATCTGAAAGATCCGCCGAAAGGTGCAGCGCCCGCGAAGGATAACGAGCGCGTTACGCGCCGGTCGATGGTGCGCTTCCTGACGACCGCCGATTTCCCGCCGTTCAACTATATCGACGAAGATGGCGTCCTCACCGGCTTCCATGTCGATCTCGCACGCGCCATCTGCATGGAACTGGGCACGCAATGCGACGTCACGGCCCGGCCGTGGGAGGACCTGCTTCCAGCGCTCGCTCGCGGCCAGTCCGATGCCGTTATCGCCGGTCACATGGTCTCGGCGCGCGCGATGTCCATGGTCGATTTCACCGACCGCTATTTCTTCACTCCCGGCCGCTTCGTCGGCCGCCGGGGCGCCGCTGAGCTGGAAATCACCCCTGGTGGCCTATCGAGCGCGCGTATCGGCGTCGCCAAGGGCACCACCCACGAGGCCTACCTGCAGGCCTTCTTCCCGGACAGCGCCATCCTTTCCCTCGAAACCCAGGAACTCACTCGCGACGCGCTGCTGGGAAGCAAAGTCGACCTCGTATTCGGCGACGGAATTGGCCTCGTCCTTTGGATCAACGGCGAATCCTCGAAGGCCTGTTGTGAGTTGAAGGGCGGCCCCTACCTCGAGCCCAAATACTTCGGGGACGGCATTGCAATGGCCATCCCTAAGAACGACGCCCAACTGAAGAGCGAACTCAACGCCTCCCTGCGGAAATTGCGGGCAAGCGGCCGGTTCGAGGAGCTGGTCCTGCGCTATTTCCCCTACCGCGTGTTCTGAATCAGGAACGACCGGTGCCTTTACGCAACGGCTTATGTGACAGAATTAAGCGTTTTCCCCGTTCCGCCGACACCGTCACACCCTGGTAATCCGACTGTTGTCTTGATTGCAGTACATAAGACAGGCAATCTCGACGATCGAACGTGGGACCACCCGATCATGGCCACGCAGTACCGCACGCTGTTCATTTCCGACGTTCACCTGGGCACCCAATGGTCGCAGGCGGCGCAACTTCTCGATTTCCTGGGCCACGCCCGGGCCGACACCCTGTATCTCGTCGGCGACATCGTCGATTTCTGGCGCATTCGCAGAGGGATCGTCTGGCCGGTGCATCACGGGCGCGTGCTGGCCGAAATCCTCCGCCTGTCGAAAACCGGAACCCGTGTCGTCTTCATTCCCGGCAACCACGACAACGGCCTGCGCGCCTACTGTGACACGAAGTTCGGCAATATCGAGATCCGCCAGAACGCCGTCCACGTCACCGCCTCGGGCAAGCGCTACCTGGTCACCCACGGCGACGAATACGACATCGTCGTCAAGAACGCGGAGTGGCTGGCCCTGGTCGGCGACCGCAGCTACGCCGCCCTCCTCTGGTTGAACCGTCCCCTCAACTGGGTTCGCCGTCAATTCGGCATGGACTACTGGTCGATCTCGGCCTACCTGAAAAATCGCGTAAAGCGGTGCGTCAATCGCGCCGGCGACTTCGAAGCCTCCCTTGTGGGAGCCGCGAAGGCGCATCAGGCCAGCGGCGTGATCTGCGGCCACATCCACCATGCCGCTTCTCGAGAGGTCGGCGACGTGCATTACGTCAATACGGGTGACTGGGTCGAAAGCTGCACTGCAGTCGTCGAGACCGCATCAGGCGAGCTTGAGCTCGTAAAATGGGCCGCAGCCACCGAGACCGCAGCCGAGCAACGCGATGCAACCCCCGGTGTTGCCACCGTCCCCTCCCGGATCGGAGCCGCCGCCTGATGCGCATCCTCGTCGCCACCGACGCTTGGCGGCCTCAAGTCAACGGGGTGGTGCGCACTTACGAGCGACTGGAAGAGGAGTTGCAGCAGGCCGGCGCGGAAACCGTGTTCTTGACGCCGTCCGAATTTCGTTCGGTGCCTTGCCCTACATATCCCGAAATCCGTCTGGCGATCCCGGGTTATTCACACCTCGTCAAGCGGCTCGCCGCCATCAAGCCGGACGCGATCCACATCGCCACTGAAGGCCCTGTAGGCTGGATGACGCGCCACTGGTGCCTGTCTCGGCGCGTCCCTTTCACGACTTCATTCCACACTCGCTTCCCCGAATACCTCTACGCCAGGTTTTGCGTACCGCCCTCCTGGACCTACGCCATCCAGCGCCGGTTCCACAACGCGGGCGCCGGCATGATGGTGGCCAGCCGCACCTTGGCGGCAGAGCTGGAGGCACGAGGCTTCGAGCGCATCATGCCGTGGAGCCGCGGCGTCGATACGGAGGTGTTCACCCCCGCACCGGTTCGACTTTTCGGCAACGAAAAGGTGTTCCTCTATACCGGCCGTGTCGCAGTCGAAAAAAACATCGAGGCCTTCCTGCGGCTGGATCTGCCGGGCCGGAAGGTGGTCGTTGGAGCGGGGCCGATGCTGGACACGCTGACCGCGCGCTACCCCGACGTCCTGTTCACGGGAAAGAAGACAGGACCGGATCTGGCGGCCTGCTATGCCTCCGCAGATGTCTTCGTCTTCCCGAGCCTGACCGACACCTTCGGGATCGTGCTTCTCGAGGCGATGGCGTCCGGCGTGCCCGTCGCCGCGTTCCCGGTCACCGGCCCTATCGACAATGTCGTCGACGGCGTCACGGGAATTCTCGACCACGACCTGCTCAGGGCTTCTCTCGCCGCACTGGTCCTCGACAAGGCGAAGGTCAGGGAGCACGCAACATCGTTCGGTTGGGATACGACAGCGCGCTTGTTTCTATCCAACATCGAAAACGCGCTTTTCGCCCGACAGGGCCGCGGCGTCCCCGCACGCAGCAAAGCGCTTGCGCGCCGGCGTCCCCACTCCGCCTAGTGGCCCGTCGCGCCAAAATCGTATCATCGCCGCAACCGGATTCGATTTTGGCGCGACACAAGGGCCATTTGATAGATCATGAGCTTAGCGTGGCGTTCATCGCGCCTTAAGTGACACCGTCCTTGCCGCACCCATCAGTCGATTAAGGCGCGACGCCACACTAGCCCTCCTGCAACGCCTCTTCGCGCTTGGCCCTGAGCGATGGTAGCGCCAGAATAATCAAGAGCAGGAACGAAGCGATCAGGAATGCCGCAGAGATCGGCCGCGTAATCAGCACTGTCGCATCGCCGTGCGCGATCATCATCGAGCGTCTCAGGTTCTCTTCCATCATCGGACCCAGCACGAAGCCCAGAATGAGAGGCGCAGGCTCGCAATCGAGCTTCAGCAGGAAGTAGCCGAAGGCTGTCAATATCGCGAGGATGTAAATGTCGAAGATCTTCCCGTCGACCGAGTAGACCCCGATGCAGCAGAAAACGAAGATCGATGGAAACAGCAGACGGTAGGGCACCTTCAGCAGGCTCACCCACAAACCGACCAGCGGCAGATTGAGCACCAGCAGCATCAGGTTGCCGACCCACATCGATGCGACCAGCCCCCAGAACAGCTCCGGCCGCTCCGTCATCACTTGCGGTCCCGGCGCGATCCCCTGGATCATCATCGCGCCGATCATCAGCGCCATCGTCGGATTGGACGGAATCCCGAGCGTCAGCATCGGGATGAAAGAGGTCTGCGCGCCAGCATTGTTGGCGCTCTCGGGCGCCGCCACGCCGCGAATGTCGCCTTCGCCGAAATGGCGCGGGGCCTTCGCCACCCGCTTCTCGAGCATATAGGCAGCGAACGAGGCGAGCAGGGCTCCGCCCCCCGGCAGCAATCCAAGCACGGATCCCAGGCCCGTGCCGCGCACGATCGACCAGAAAGACACCCGGAAATCATTCCACGACGGCATCACGCTGCCGATCGTCGACGTATAGGTCGTCCCCTCGTCTTTCCGCTCGAGATTGGTGACGACATCCGCCAGACCGAAGAACGCCATCGCGACTGCCACGAATCCGACCCCGTCGGAAAGCTCCGGCAAACCTAACCCGAATCGGATCGCACCGGAGTTCACGTCGGAGCCGACGAGCCCCAGCAGGATGCCGAAGCACACCATTGCCAACGCTTTCAGAAGCGAGCCCCGCGCCAGCACGATCGCGGCGACAAGTCCGAAGAGCATCAGGGAAAAGTATTCGGCGGGCGAAAACTTGAGCGCGACCTCCGCGAGCGGCGGCGCCCAGAGCGCCACCAGCAGCGTCGCCACGCAGCCCGCGATGAAAGATCCGATGGCTGCAATCCCCAGAGCGGGTCCAGCCCGTCCCTTCTTTGCCATCTGATGGCCGTCGAGCGTCGTCACCACCGCCGAACTCTCACCGGGCAGATTGACCAGAATCGCCGTCGTCGACCCGCCGTACTGCGCGCCGTAATAGATGCCAGCCAACATGATCAGCGCAGGCCCTGGCCCTAGCCCGAACGTGAACGGAAGCAGCATCGCCACCGTCGCCACCGGTCCGATACCCGGCAGAACCCCGACGAGCGTTCCCAGGAAACAACCGATGAAGCAGTAAAGCAGGTTCTGCCAGCCCACCGCGACCGATAGGCCGAGCGCCAGATTGCCGAGAGTTTCCATCAACGGGCCCCAGTCATTTCAAGACCCCAGATCTTCGCACAAACGCAGCCATCTCAAAGACCCACGAACTTCAGAAAGCCTTGCGGCCAGACCTGCAACGGCAAACCGAGCAGATAGACGAAGATACCAACCGAGAACGTGGCGAGAAAAACTGCCAGCGCGATCGTTTCGAGCGGCTTCGCCGTCCTGTCGGCCAGAGCCCCGAAGAGCACCAGCGCCAGGATCGCCGCGACCAGCCCAAAGTGAGTAAGAACGAGGCCGAAAACAGCCACCGCTACAAGAGTTACGCCCAACTCACGAAATCCGATCCGGTCGATCGAAGGCCCCTTGATGACGAACGACCGCGCCATCACGATGAACCCGAGCACGCCCAGCAATCCGCCAACCCAGATCGGAAAGAAACCGGGCCCCATCCGCTGCGCCGTGCCGTAGCGATAGCCCAGCGCGAGCCAGATGAACGTGCCGGCGATCGCCATGAAGACGAGCCCGGCGAAGAAATCTCGGGGTGAACGAATT
>CANJPN010000437.1 GCA_947475855.1 Bradyrhizobiaceae bacterium | reverse complement strand
GTCGGAGTTCGACATGTGGAAGAACGTGGTCGTGACCGGTAACATCAAGGCCGAATGAGCCTGACGATGCGGCCATAGGGGGAGCGGCAAATCGCATGCGGATCAAGGCGCCAAAGGACTTCTGGTCCGGCGTGATGTTCGTGGGGCTTGCAGTCGTCGCCTTCGTGACGTCTCAGGGCTACTCGCTCGGCACCTCGACCAAGATGGGACCGGGCTATTTCCCTGTCGTGCTGAGCCTCGTCCTCGGTATCCTCGGGCTCGTGCTCGTCGCGCGCTCGCTGGTGCTTGCCGGCGAGGCTTTGGAAGCCTTCCATGGCAGAGCGATTGCCGTTCTCGTCGTAGCGATCGTCGCATTCGGCTTGATGATCGGTAAGCTGGGCCTCGTCGTTGCGCTAGGGCTCGTGACCGCGTTCTCTGCCATGGCGAGCGCGCAGTTCCGCGCTTTCGAGGTCGTGGCCTTGAGCGCCTTTGTCACGCTTATCTCTGTGCTGATATTCGTCGTAGCCCTGCGTCTGCCCCTTTCCGTCTGGCCGAGCTTCTAGGACCCGACCATAATGGAAACGCTAGGCAACATCGCGCTCGGCTTGTCCGTAGCCATTACGCCGATCAACCTGCTCTATTGCTTCGTTGGCAGCGTGCTGGGAACGATGGTCGGCGTGTTGCCCGGGGTCGGGCCGGTGACGACGGTGGCGCTGCTGTTGCCGATCTCGTTCACGCTCGAACCCGTGTCGGCGATGATCATGCTCGCCGGGATCTACTATGGCGCACAGTATGGCGGCTCTACCACCGCGATCCTGATCCGTATTCCAGGTGAGTCCTCCTCGGTCGTCACCACTATCGACGGATACCAGATGGCCCAGCAGGGCCGCGCTGGACCTGCTCTCGGCATCGCGGCTCTCGGTTCGTTCTTTGCCGGCTGCGTTGCTACGCTGTTGATCACGTTCGCGGCTCCACCACTGGCCGCGATCGCCTTGCAATTCGGACCGCCGGAATACTTCTCGCTGATGCTGTGCGGCCTCGTCGCGTCTGTTGTGCTCGCGCGTGGCTCGGTCGTGAAGGCGATCGCGATGGTCGTCGTCGGTCTGCTGCTCGGGCTCTCTGGAAATGACGTGAACTCCGCGGTGCGTCGCTTCACCTTCGGCGTCTCGGGTCTTGCGGACGGCATAGAATTCGTGGCGCTGTCGATGGCGATCTATGGCATCGCAGAAGTAGCCTACAACCTCGAGAAGAAGTCCGAACAAATGCAGGCGGCAACTGGCATCGGCCGCGTTTGGCCATCCACCGCCGATATTCGCAAGTGCATTCCGTCGATTTTGCGCGGGACGGCGCTCGGCTCTGTTCTGGGCGTACTTCCCGGAGGCGGCGCGCTGCTCGCGTCGTTCGCAGCCTACACGCTGGAGAAGAAAGTAGCGAGCCATCCACGTACCTTCGGCAATGGCGACATCCGGGGCGTCGCGGCGCCCGAATCTGCCAACAACGCTGGCGCACAGACTTCGTTCGTGCCGATGTTGACGCTCGGCATCCCGTCCAATCCGACGATGGCCCTGATGATCGGGGCGCTCATGGTGCACGGTATTGCGCCGGGACCGCAGGTGATGACGTCGCGCCCGGAGCTGTTCTGGGGCCTTGTTGCGAGCATGTGGATCGGCAACTTCATGCTGGTCGTGCTCAACCTGCCGCTCGTCGGCTTGTGGGTGAAGCTCGTCCAGATCCCCTATCGGCTGCTTTTCCCCGCGATAGTCGCATTTTGCTGCGTCGGCGCCTACACGATCAACGCCAACGTGACTGACCTCTACGTGATGGCGGCGTTCACGGTGTTCGGCTACGTCTGCCTCAAGCTCGACTGCGAGCCGGCACCTCTCATCCTCGGCTTCGTGCTCGGCCCGCTGATGGAGGAAAACCTGCGCCGGAGCATGCTGATGTCGCGCGGTGATCCGATGGTGTTCGTCAACGAACGGATCAGCCTGGGTTTCCTCGTCGTCGCCGCCGCGTTGCTGATCGTCCTGGTTGCACCCGCGATCCGTGCCAAGCGGAACGAAGCGATGACCGAATAGCGCCAGTGGAGCCAGATCGCCGCATTACGACTCGACAACCGCGATGCGAACGGGGGCCGCATTTCCAGCAGACGCGGCGGGGCACTCGGCAACCGCCACGACGAGATCCATTTCCGCCTTTAGCACCAGCGTTACCGGCGAAGAAAGCGGCACGGGAACCGGCGTTATCGCTCCCGAGACGACATCGATCTCGCAGCTCTGGAATGCATTGAGCGGCATCGGAATCGAATGCGCCGGGATATTCCAATGCGCCAACGCCTGGGTCAGGCTCCGGAGAACGGCTGCGCTATCGGCGCTGTCGCCTGCGCAATGCCCGAGCTGCAGATCATGCCGCCCGTAAGGCTTGAAGCCGTCTTCGACAACGGTCATCATCGGGTTGTTCAGCTTGCTGAACAGTTTGTCGCCGAGGTCCAGCCACAGCTTCATATTGTAGACTTTCGTCCGCGCCTGATCGAACCGCTCGTTGAGATCACGCGCGTTGAACGCCACCAGACTGACGCCGGATTGCGCCGTTATTCCAATCACCTGCCCCGCGCGCATTTCGAAAGCGGAGCCTTCCTTGGGGGCGAGCACGATTTCTGCAAATGAAGTCATCTGGAAGTTCCTTGCGCCATCAGGCGATCATGGCTGCAGGATCGTCGCGCGCACTTCGAGGCCGCCTGTGCGCGAGGCCTTGTCGGGGCAAGCACTGAACGCCACGAGCAGGTTCTCCTCCGCCACGAGGTCGATATCCACCGGTGCTTCGGGCCGTATTTGGGTTCGCCGCATCACCCCGGTTGCTTGGTCGATCAGCATATTTTGGAACAAATTGACTGGGCTGGGGATGTCGACATACGGGATGCCCCACGGCTTGCATGCAGCGGTGAGATTTTCTGCGCAGCCGTGGCTCGGCACCTTCAAGTCCGCATGCAGGTATTCGGCGAGCCGCCCTTCCGCCGCAGACCGCTCGTGTCGCGCGCGGCTGCACATGCCGAACTGCATGTCGTGCGTGCCGAGACCTTCGAACCCGTCATCGACCACTGTCAGCATGCGCTGGCCAGAGCGCGAAATCATGCTGTGTCCGCGTTTCAGATAGATGCACCGGTTGGCCTCTTTCGTCAGCGCCTGATCGAAGCAGTTCCGGTAGTCGTTGGAAGCGAAGGCGACAAAATCGATGATTGTGCGGGCCGAAAGCCTCAGGACTTGCCCGCGCGCGATCTGCGATGACCAGCCAGAATTCCTGGCCGCCAATTCTTGTTTGATGATCCGCAAGCTTGTGTGTTCCTTTGGGCGATCCGGCGCGTCATGGCCTACTGGCGCTCAATTCGCAGCTTCGATGTTCCGCCGCGTCAAGGCAACGATCTCGGACGGGGCATTGAGCAGTTTCGTCACCAGGGCCTGCACTTCTTCGCCCGATACGGCGTTCATCTCGAGCTTCATGCGTTCAGCATGTGCGAGGAACTCCGGGTCCTTCATCGCCGCCATGAAGGCGCGCCGCAGCGCGGCCACCCGGTCAGCGGGCACATCCGGCGGCACGAAGAATGGCCGGCCCATGGTTTGACGCGACATCACCAATTCGATCTGGGCCCGCTCCGCGTCATTGCGCGCAAGTTCGGTGACGAGCGGCACGTTCGGCAACTCGGGATGCTTGGAAAGTGCCATCTGCATGATGGTGTTGACGGTGCCATCCTTGAACCACTGCGGACGGTTTTGCTTGGCGGTGGTCCATGACCAACCGCAATTGCCGTCGACCTCGCCGCGCTCCATCGCGAGAATCGACTCGCTGGTGCCGGGATAGCCATTGATCACTTTGATCTTCAGACCGAACAGGCTCTTCAGAAACACCGCGAACATCTCGGAGTCGGACCCCTTTCCTTGGGTGCCGAACGAGATTTCCTTGGTCTTGATGTCTTCTATCGACTTCACCCCGGTCTTTGCATTGACGATGCAGATGCTGACTTCGTTGTTCATGCTGCCGATCCAGTTCGCCTTGAGCGGATCGAAGTTGGTTTTCATGCCGCCCAGCATTTCTTCGACCGGGGCACCACGGGTGATGGTGGCGATTTCGGTACCGTCGCGGGAGGCCACCGATTGCATCCATGCGGCGAGCTTGTAGGAGCCAGCGCCAGGCATGTTCTTCACGAGAACTTGCGGCGAGCCCGGCATGTGCTTGGCGAGATAGGGCGCCAACGCGCGCGCATACAGATCATAGCCGCCGCCAACGGTATAGCCGACCTGGATGCTGATGATCTTGCCGGAATAGAACGAGGCGACATTGTCTGCGCGTGCAGCCGGTGCAAGTGTTGCTGCAATGCAGGCCAAGCTCAGCGCGTTGAATAGGTTCGCGCGATGCGACCGGCGGATAGTTTCTTGGGCTTTCATATTCATGACCGCTCAAAGGGTTTCTGTTCGACGCCAGAGTGCAGAGGAGACCCAGCGCCAGCAATGCGAAATTTCGGGCATTCCGTCCAGCCCTTGTTCAACTTTGAGGCAAAGTGGCCCCTCGTTCCCCTCCATGATACTGGCTTGAATTGATCCGGCAGCACGGTACTCTGGCCGTTTGACAAGGGGAGAGCCATGAGCGACAGGCCGAAAAGCAATACACAACTGATTGTGGAGGAAACAGCCAAGAGCGGTGTGGGCCTCGTCGCCAGTCTTCCCGACGGCTGGATCACCGACCTGATCGGCGCCTATGCCGCCGACGATCGCTTCCGCCATGTCGCGGTCAACCGCGAGGAATCGGCCATCGGCCTCTGCTCCGGAGCGTTCTTCAGCGGCATTGGCACGCTCGCGCTGATGGGAGCTTCTGGCTTCATGACCTGCATCTACGCGATAACGAAGATCAACTACACATACCAGATCCCAATGGTGATCGGCATTACGTTGCGCGGACGCCCCGGCGACAGCGCGAAGTTCCATCAATCGAACGGCCTCTACCTCGAATCTGTAATGAGATCGATCGATATTCCGTTTGTTCCGATCGAGCGTCGCGCGGATATTCCGCTGATTTCCACAGCCTGTAAGCATAGCCGGGTCATGTCGCGCCCCGTCGTTGTCGGGTTCACGCGAGCACTGCTGAAGGGAGAAGCGTGATGATGGATTTCGAAGCCTGCTTCCGCGCTCTGGCAGACCGCATGAAGGAAGACATCGTCGTCACATCGGCTGGAAACACATCGGAACTCTGGTGGGAGATCACGCACGAGACCGAACGAGTCTTCTACCTCGAGGCTTCCATGAGCCTTGCGTCGCTGTTTGCAGCAGGCATAGCCTTGGGTCGGCCTGGAAAGACCGTTGTCGCGTTCAACGGTGACGGTGCGTTCTGCATGAACCCCGGGATGCTCTTTGTCGAGCGCGAGCTGCAACTACCAAATCTGAAGCACTTCGTCGTCTCGAACGCCGTCTACGGCTCGACGAACGATCTCGTGCTGCCGTTCCGCAAGCATGCCGACTATGCCGGAATGGCCCGCGCCGCCGGCATCGAGCGGGTGCACAGCTTCTCCCGGCTGGAGGACCTGCTCGAAAACCTCGATGACATTTTGCGTCGGCCCGGCCACGTCTTCACGGTGCT
>CANJPN010000436.1 GCA_947475855.1 Bradyrhizobiaceae bacterium | reverse complement strand
TTGTTTGGGCGTGGGCGCTACTCCATCCCGTAACAATACTCGCCGCGAAAGCGAGGGATGCCGCACGTGAACGCAGAAGTGAGTATGCCACCTGGACACCCGTGTGTGTGTGCACCGCTTGGGCCGATTGCTTCAACTCAACCCGAGTGGGTGAGCTTTGGGCGTCGACCACTGACTCTGCTTGCTCTGCTTGGGCTGGAACGACATCTGCATCGGTCGGATGCAGACAATCGGGATTACAGTGTTTGCCCGACGCAAGGTCAATGATTTTATTTTCGTCAACCTGCACAATTTCTGTGCCGAACTTTGCATCGACAGCTTTGCGGAAACAGGTCAATTCTCGTGAACTGCTTTTCGGCCCTTCGCGAGCATCTCGCTCTTGCTCAGTCCGGTCTGAATATTCTTCATTCACGCCACGCAATTTGACATTTGGTACGTACTCCCTGACTATCTTCACGACAGTTCCAAGGGAAGCCGCTGCGATCCGAATTCATCAATTGGAGCACGCCCATGCCAAACATGAAGAAGCTTGTCCTAGAGACCACAGCGCCATTTCAAGGATTGCCTGAGCTCGTCGCATACGACGAGGGCTTCTTCAAGGAAGAGGGCATTGTGGTCGAGTGGGCGGATCGCAACAAGGGCAATACCTCCAAGGCGCGGCCCGATATTCACGACCCCAAAGGCCTCGATCCGTTCGTCAGCCACGGTAAGCTGTTCGAGCAGGGCGCTGCCGACATGTACAACGCTTGTGAGTGGGGCAACTACTGCCGTGTGCAAGACAGCAAGAACGGTAGCAGGCAAGTCGGCCGGAGAGGAATTCTGACCTACGCCGCGATCGTAGTGCGTCCGGACTCACCGGTTTACACGATGCAGCAGTTGGCGAACCGCAGCGTCGGTGTGCCCTTCTATTTCGGGACTCACTATCTCGCACTTCACATGCTCGAAGGCTTCCTGCCGCGCGACTGCATCAATGTCTGCAGCGTGCCTAACAACTCGGTCGATCGCCTTCAGGCGCTGTTGGACGGCGTCGTGGAAGCCACGACGCTGACCGAGCCATATCTCTCGCTCGCAGAGAAAATGGGGTGCCGCGCAATATGTGGTGCATTCTATCACGGCACAGAGGTCGCTTCCGACAAGGTGGATGCCGAGACCTATGCCGCATTCAACCGCGCGGTGAAAAAAGCAATCGTCAGGATCAACGCGGACAAGCAGAAGTACCTGCAGTACTTCATCGACTATCACAAGAAGGAGCATCCGGGCATCGCAGGCCTCACGGTCGCGGATCTGCGTGCGAGCCGGTTGGTGGTCTGTGATCCCGCGCCAATTCCGGCGGACGAACTCGAGCGAACGTTCAACTGGCTACGTAGCTGGGGTATGCTCGAGGAGACCGAGGCGCCCGAAGCTCTCGTCGACATGGACATCCAGGTTCGAGCCCACACGCCAGAACTGCGTGCGTGAAGATCGCGACGCGGAGGGGCGGGCGGTGGCCAAATGTCGGCGCTTCGTCCGCCACCAAACTTACTGCCCGGCCCTGCCATAGATCATACCGGGACCTTCGTCGCGTCATACTCGAACAGCCAATCATAGCGTAGGCGAACCTTTTCGGGTTGCCACTCACGGTCGACGTACGCAATCGCCTGAGCTGGATCGGCGAGGGTAGGGTTGTGGAAGCGGCGGCCTGTCTCGGCGGAGCCGTTGACGATCTTGGTCGTGCGGTCGAGGCGCAGTGCTTCGAAGCGCTCCAATGCGACGGCGGGATCTGTGTTGGCATCCAGGCAGCGTGCCAGGACAAGGCCGTCTTCCAGCGCCATGTTCGCGCCTTGAGCAAGGAACGGCAGCGTAGGGTGGCAAGCGTCGCCGAGCATCGTTACGCGGCCCTTGGTCCAGGCTTTCATCGGCGCGCGACCGACCATCGCCCATTTGTAGGGCTGGTCGAGCTTCGAGATCAGTTCGTGCACCAGCGGATTCCAATGTGGGAAGTCCTTGGCGCATTCTTCGTGAGTTCCTTTCTCGGTCCAGCTTTCGACCTTCCAGTCCTCGCGCTCTCCGAAGCCGACCCAATTCATCAGCTCGCCGCGGCGCAGGGGATAGGTGATGACGTGGCCCCCCGGGCCGACCCAGTTGGTGCCGACGGGGCGGCGCATTTCTGCGGGTAGATCTGCTTCCTTCACGAGCCCTCGCCAGCAGATGATGCCGAGATATTCCGGCTTGCCTGCTTCGAACAGGCAGCTGCGCACGGTGGAGTGGACACCGTCAGCGCCGATCAAGGCGTCGCCGGTCGCGGTTCCGCCGTCAGCGAATTCGAGGGTGACCTTTGTGCCATCCTGCTTCAAGCCGGTGCAGCGCTTGCCGGTATGGATGTGGACGTTGCCGCTCTGTCTTGCTCCTTCCAGCAGCACGCGATGGATGTCCCCGCGGTGGACGAACCAGTATGGCGCGCCGAAGCGTTCGACCGAGTCCTTGCCGAGGTCGAACAGCTTCCATGTCTGGCCGGTGTTCCACAATCGGACTTCCTTGAGTGCTGCCTCGCAGACCACGCGCTTCATTGCTTCCTCGAGGCCGAGGGCAATCAGTACGCGCGTGCCGTTGGCTGAAACCTGGATGCCTGCGCCGAATTCCATCAGCTCGGGAGCCTGCTCGAACACGTCGACCGTGAAGCCGCGACGGGCGAGCGCCAAGGCGGCTGTGAGGCCACCAATGCCAGCGCCGGCGATGAGGATGCGGGGTTTGGTCGTCATCGGTGTGTCCTTCGTAGGCAGCGGCAAGTGAAATCCGTGATTTTTGTCTGTGCGCCGAGGCGGTGCAATACGCTTTGCTAGTGCACCCTACAATGCTTGCAACGCCGGCATCACGTGTTCGCGGAACAGGTCCACGGATCGGCGCGCCTCGTCCAGCGTGATGTCGCCGAAAGCGAAGCGTCCGAGCGCGTAGTTCGCGCCGACGCCGCCGATTTCGCGGACGTAGAAATCGCGCACGGTCTGCGGCGAGCCGGCGATGCCATAGCCCATTTTCTGGAGGCCGGCGAAGGTCTCGGGATAGGCTGCGTTGTTGGGCCGCGAATTGCGCAACTGCCATAAGCGATAAAAGCTCGCGTGCCAGATCTTGTAGGCGCGTTCGGCGATCGCATGGGCGGCGGCATCGGTGCTGGCGATCACGCAATGGCGGTTCAGACCGAGGAGGGGCATGTCGGCCTGAGCGATTCCGAGCGCGGCCCATTCCTCGCGGAAGCGGTCGAAGATCGGTTTTACGATCGGGGCGGGCGCATTGCAGACGAGGTTGTTGCGTTCGCGCGCGGCTTTCGCGCCGGTTTCCGGCGTGCCCGCGCCGTAGAACAGGCGGGGATAAGGCCGCTGAAGCGGACGCATCTCGACCGGTGTGCCGGTAAACGAGTGGAAGCGGCCGGTGAACTCGACGCGATCTGACGTCAGTGCAAGCAATACGATCTTGCGCGCTTCCTCGTAGCGTTCCTGTGCTTCCTTCGGGTCGATGCCGAAGTACTCGATCTCGAACTGTGATGCTCCCCGGCCGAATCCGATGTCGAGGCGGCCGCCGCTCAAGTGGTCGAGCATGCAGATTTCTTCGGCGACGCGAAGGGGATGGTACATCGGCAGCGGATAGACCAGCGGTCCAAACCGCAGTTCGCGGGTGCGCTGGGCGACAGCGGAAAGGAAGACGGCTGGCGACGGTGCCATGCCGAGCGGCGTCGAATGGTGTTCGGCCAGATGATAGGCGTGGAAGCCGGCCGCGTCGTAAAGCTCGATCAGCTTCAGGCGGTTCTCGTACTGCTCGTGAAGGGGCGTTCCCGCGCGATCGAGATGATCGAAGATGCCGAACTTCATGTTTCCTCCCGCTGCGTCGGGCTTTGCCGGTGGCAGCGATGATAGCTCAAGTGACGTTTCATCCGTCATGACGCATTGACGCTTCCTGGCGGCCTACTATCAGTTTGTATGATCAGTTTCAGGGAGAGCGATATGGCGCGGCAGACGAGACGAGTGATCTGTGGGCACGACGCCGACGGCAAGGCGGTGATCGTGGCGGATGGGCCGGCGCCCAATACCAAGGTGCGGTCCGTGACCGGGCTCACCTCGACGCTGGTGTGGATCACCGACGAGACGCCCGCTGATATTTCGACCTCGGCCGATCCGACGCTGAGGGAGACAGGCGTCGCGCCGCCGGCCGGTGGCTCGATCCTGCGCATCGTCGATTTTCCGCCGGAGCCGAAGGACGGGCCAGTGATCGACAACGCGGCGATGAAGAAGGAGATGGGGCTCGATCACGGCCACGACGGTGCGCCGGCGCGACACGCCTACATGCACCGCACGAAGAGCATCGACTATGCGCTGGTGCTGGAGGGCGAGATCGACATGCTGCTCGACGACAGCGAGGTGCATCTGAAGGCTGGCGACGTGCTGATCCAGCTCGGCACCAACCACGCGTGGGTGAACAACTCCAATAAGCCCTGCCGTATCGCGTTCGTGTTGATCGACGCGAAGGAGCCGCCGGCGTGGAAGGCGGGTGGGGCGTAGTTTCGAGCCTGCGCCTACGATCGATGTTGCAAATGCCTTCGGCATGGAGGGGCTTTGCCCCCTCCACCCCCACAAAGGGCCGCGGCCCTTTGAACCCGCTCCTTTGAAGTGATGTGCGGGTGGCGGGCGTGTGCAAGTCGGAGGGCGGGATTCAGATCAATTCGGAACCTATGGCTTGCGCCAAGGCTGCACGGCTCTGAAAGCCGACCAAGCCCTGGCGTCGAGATGGGCCAAAAGCGCCAATGTCTTCTGGCTGACGATCAGACGTGATGTGTTATTCGAACCTCGCAGATGGTCCGAGGCCGCGCACGAAAATGCTGCGGCGCGAATCTAAATTGTGAGTTTGCGTCAGTAGTGGCGCTACCTTCGACGGTCACCGCGTACCAACACGTAGACATTTCGTATTGCGAAGTGTCGCCATCCATCTGTTATCCGCTCGGCTTGTTTTGCTCATCTTCTGTTCATGTTGATGATCGCCAGATCGGATGCCCACTCAATGGAGAAAACTCCGGTGGGTTGACCTCCATCCATGGAGAGTCAGAGTCCAACTCCGGGAGGGGACCAAAGGGCACCTGTTGCACCGTCAGGTCGTAACGGGCTCACCCTTGGGCGCGCCGCAATGGTAATTTGCCAAAAGCACCACAATTATCCGGCGGCTTTTCTGCTTTTTGCACTGTGCTGGATGACTTTGAGTTCTCCTTGGCTCGGCGGCACTGTTACAATTCCCTACGACGCCAAGGCTCACTTTCAAGCCCAACTGCAATTTCTTGCGACGGCCCTACACACTGGTCAGTCGCCATTCTGGACTCCGAACGTCTTCGGCGGATCGCCGCAGATCGCCGATCCACAGTCTCTCATTTTCTCCCCTGCGATTGTCATCGCGTATTTGTTTCCACAACCAAGTCTCGTTGTTCTCGATGCATATGTGTGGCTCTGTTCCGCCAGAATGTTGTGCGACCTTGCTGACCAGTGATTTGGCGGCAGGATGGACACGATGAAAGCGCAGGATTTCCGGGCACTTGTCGAGCGGTTGGGCGACCTCAGCGAGGTTCAACGCGAGGCGCTGGTCGAGGCGT
>CANJPN010000435.1 GCA_947475855.1 Bradyrhizobiaceae bacterium | reverse complement strand
GAAAGCCTCGTCGCCCGACCACCGCGAACGATGCGCATGCTGGTCGACGAGACGAAGCGGTGTCGGTGGTATGGGTCAGTTCAGAGGACGGCCTGAGGCAAGGGGATAGGTATGCGGAGAGACTGCGTTGCCAATTGGCATTTCTGGGGTCGGATTTGACTAAACGTTCGGAAATATCTTGAGCGGCCAGAAAACTATCCAATGCCGACTGCAAATTGCCTTGGCTTTGGAACGTGAAGCCGAACTCATTTTGCATCACGGACCGGCTGTTTTGGAGCTCTGAATTGTTTGGAGCGGAGTCCGCAAGCTTGTTGAAAGTGTCGCGTGCTGTATTCAAGATCTTAACAACAGTATCGGCCCGCATGCCCTCCACAACGCGCAGGCCTTGGGCGATATCGTGAACAAGTCCGTCCGCCGCGCCTTTCGCCAGTTCGAAATTTCGCTCAGCTTCCTTCCGCCTTTGATCAGCAAGTTGCCGCTGTTCTTCGGCCACAATGCGTTGAGCGACAGCCTCGCGCCGATTGCTCTCGGCCCACACAGTGAGGCCGGCCAACACTACGATCACGGTCGAAAGACCGGCGATCCAGTTCCTGAGCCGCCGTTGCCGATCACGTTCCGCCCGGCGCACGATCTCGTCGGTGCCGACACCGATGAGGCCCGCCACGATCTTGGCGAGGCCGAGCGACCGCCCGTCTGCTGTCTCGCGCAGGTCGGGGCCGAGGATCGTGACCGGCCGCTCCGAGATGCTGCCGTCCGGCTCGATCTCGAAGCGCAGCGCGGGCGGAAAATTTTCCGGCCAGGTGCCGTCAATAATGACCGGGATCACCGGCCGGTCGGGATGGCGCGACCGGAACAGCCGGACCTCCTCGTTCACGGCCGTCCGCGTCGCAGCCACCGGAGAGCACAGTACGATTAGCGCGGCCGAGGCGTCGAGCGCGGCAATGGTCGCTTCGGTGAGCGTGTGGCCACCGGTGAAATCCTCGCGATCGCGGAAGATTGGGCGGAGCGACTTCGGAACGGGTCCGCGCGGCGTCTCGCGTCCGGCAAGATCCTTGTCGATCCTGATGGCTTCGAGTTGACCGTGTAGCTGCTTGCCCCGGGCCACGTCGGCGTGAGCGTAAGACAGGAATGCGAGATACTTGAAATCGACTGGAGCTGGCACGGGATCACCGACAAGCCGCTGACAATGGCGTCACTATATCACGGCCACGCAGCAGAATCAGCGGCTACAAAACTATAACCGTGGCAGTACAGCAACTTCGACTTCCGGGTCACGTCCCGGCTTCGACCAGACCTCGCCTGCGACATGTCATCAACCTATAGCGGACACGGCGGTTGCGACAGGACCGCGCTCGGTCGCGATATGGCTGAAGTCCGCTTCGGTAAACCTGCCGCTGCTGCAGGTGGGAGCGGTATCGCAACCACAAACACCTTGCATCCGCGCCGGGGGCCCTCTCCGTTTCGATGTGGTTCCACGGAGATGGGAGAAGTGCGCCCACGGATGAGTACGGTTCGTTGGGTGGCGGGCCGCGACGGGCGGCCCCTTGTTCAACCTACGGCGGGGGCACGCCCCTCACACGCTCACCCGACGACCGGCACCTTCTTCACCTGATGCGCTTGCAATCTGGGCAGCACTTCGCGGCCGAAGCGGCGGACCTGCTCCAGGAACATCTCGTGCGGGAGAGCTCCGAGATTGAGATTGAGCAGCATGCGGTTGGCGCCCATCCGTTCGGCCATCTCGATCAGGCGGTCGGCGACTTCCCTGGGTGAGCCGAACGCGAGGCCGCCGTCCTTCACGCGCTTCTCGACGTCGGGCAGGTTCATCTGCCGGATCTTGGAGCGGTCGAGCTGCGCGAACGCCTGGTTCTCGGGCCGGATATAGTCGAACGAGGAGGTGTTGACGTATCCGGCCTTGCCGAGCGTCTCGTTCGACTGGTCGGAGCCGTGGTGCCACAGCGTCTGCACGAAATAGAGGTAATACGGGCCGTACTCTTTGAGCGCGGCATCGACGCTGTCGGCGACGTAGGCGTCGGTGAACAGCACCATCTGATCGGGCCGGAGCGTGTGTCCGTTGGCCGCGAGCTGCTTGCCGAAGTAGGTGACGATGTCCTGCGTCACGCCTGCGTGCCCCGCCGACATTACGGCGTTGAGGTTCAGCTTGCCGGCAAGCTCGATGGTCTCCTTGCTGCCGGTGAACGGGATGAACATCGGCGGATGCGGCTGCTGCACGGGGCGCGGCCAGATCGAGATGTCCTTGTATTTCCAGAACCGTCCGTCATGGCTGAATACGTCCTGGGTCCACGCCTTCTTGATGATCTCCAGGGCCTCGTCGAAGCGGGCGCGGCTCTCCGCCATCGGTACGTCGTAGACGCGGTATTCGCGTGGCACTCCGCGCGCGAAACCGGGGAGGATGCGGCCGTGGCTGAGGCAGTCGGCCATGGCGAGCTCTTCGGCGATGCGCAGTGGATTGTGCAGCGGGATGAGGTTGCCCAGGATCAGGAACTCGAGGTTCTTCGTCGTCCGGGCAGCGGCAGCTGCGATCATGTTCGGCGACACCATGAGGCCGTGCGGCGTCGTGTGGTGCTCGTTGAGACCGAGCCCGTCGAAGCCGAGGGCGTCCATCTCGGCCCAGATTGCGAAGTGCTCGTCGTAGGTGCGGGCTGCGACCTTCGGATCAAAATGCTTTCCGCCCAGCGGATAGGGAATGAAGCGCCCGGCCTTGAACTCGTCGAAGTGCTGCCCGTACGGCAGCAGGTCCATCAGGAAGACTTTCATGGGCGGCTCTCGGCGGTTGTGCGGCTGGTCCGGAATGAAGGACGGACCTACACGGTTCAAGCCCCGAGAGAAAGTCACGCAACCTTGCAATTCAAGCACGTCACCCCGGCGCAGGCCGGGGCCCAGTGCACCGCTGTCCGGGAGATCGATCTCGGTAAGGTGGAGATCGAAGCCGCATATCTCAGAAATTCACAATTCCCAGCCGCTGAGTGATTTGAGCCCCGGCCTTCGCCGGGGTGACGAAAAGTCGTTGGACGGGGGCATGTGCTCCAACTTGCTCGGACCGAGTTGTTCACGGCTGGCCCTCGTGCCACAAAGCTCATCGAACCAATTGAACTTCCTTGGAGGCAGGCAGCCCATGTCCGACAGCAAGTCCACGATCTCACCCGCCCCCATCCTGCCTAGCCAGAGAAACCGCCCGATCCAGGACCTGCGGGAGTGGCTCGACCGGGTCGAGGAGATCGGCGAGCTGGTGCGCGTGGACAAGCCCGTCGAGCGCGACGAGGAGATGAGCGGCATCGGCTATCTGCTCGCCAAGCAGAAGCCGTCGAAGGCCGTGCTGTTCTCCAAGACGGTCGGCTTCGAGAACGACAAGATCGGGATGCGCCATCTGTGGAATGTGCTCGGGCCATCCGTCCGCCGCATCGCCGTCACGCTCGAGGAGCATCCGGATACCCCGACGGTGGAGCTCATCCGTCGCACCAAGGACAAGCTGAAGCGCCGGACGCCGCCGCGCGAGGTTACCGCGAAGGACGCACAGTTCTTCGAGAACACCTGGACGGGGGACCAGATCGACCTGACGAAGCTGCCGATCCCCAAGCACTGGCCGCGGGACGGTGGCCGCTACGCCGGCACGGCCGATTGCGTCATCACCAAGGACCCGGAGACCGGCTATCTCAACGTCGGCACCTACCGGATGATGATCCAGGGCAAGAACACCTGCGGTCTCTACCTTTCGCCGGGCAAGGATGCGCGGCTGCACATCCAGAAGGCGTGGGATGCGGGCAAGCCGATCGAGGTCGCGGCGTGCTGGGGCGTCGATCCCTTGTTCATGCTGGTGGGTTCGCAGTCGTTCCCCAAGACTGTGTCGGAGTACGAGTACGCCGGCGGCATCAAGGGTGAGCCGATCCCGGTCGTGAAGGGCAAGGTCACGGACCTGCTGATCCCCGCCAACGCCGAGATCGTTGTCGAGGGCGTGCTGAACCCGAACTCGATGAAGGGCGAAGGCCCGTTCGGCGAGTTCACCGGCTATTACGGAAAGCCTGAGGATCGCTGCCCGCTGGTCGAGATCAAGGCGGTCCACTTCCGCAACGATCCCGTGCTGACCAACGCGCTGATGGCCGATTATCCGAGCTGCGAGCAATCCGGGTTCTTCTCGATCATCCGATCAGCCAAGATCTGGGACGACTTCGACAAGCTCGGCGTGCCCGGCATCCACGGCGTCTATTCGCACCCGGCTGCGGCCGGTGGCTTCGGCATGGTGGTGGTGTCGCTCGAGCAGAAGTACGCGGGCCACGTCACGCAGGTGCTGGCGCTGGCGTCTAGCATGCCGGGTTCGGCCTACTACACCAAGTTCATCGTGGTGGTGGATCACGACGTCGACCCCACCGACACCGATCAGGTGATCTGGGCGATGTCGACGCGATGCTCGCCGGTGGACGACATCGACATCCAGCGCAACTCCTGGTCGACGCCGCTCGATCCATCCAAGAACCCGCCGGAGGCGAGGCCCTACGGATCACGCGTGCTGATCAACGCGTGCAAGGACCACCGCTATCTCAATACGTTCTCCGTGCGCACGACGCTGCGCAAGGAAGTCTACGACAAGCTGACGGACCGTTGGGCGGACCTCGGCCTGCCCGGCACGACGCCGAGCCTGACCGTGTTCGAGGACGGCGCCTCGAAAGGCACGACCTATCGCGAAGAAGGCCAGAAGGGCGCTCCAGAAGACGGTCACCAGATGAAGCTGTGAGCGGCTGCGTAGGTTGGGTCAATTCCGGACGTGCGAAGCGCGAGCCGGGGGCGACCCAACGTCCACGGTATGCCGGGAAATGTTGGGTCGCGCTTTGCTTGACCCAACCTACCGCGTGAACCTAACCGATCCGCATCCTCTGGGGATTGACAAGCTTATAGACGGGTACGCGAAGGTTCGTCCGCGCCGGCCCCGAGCGGATGCGGCCGAGGGCGTCGAAGCGCGAGCCGTCGCAAGGGCACAGGAACGTCTCGTCGTTGAAGCGGGCGTTCAAGTCCAAGACTTTCAGTCGGCAACCCGAATGCGGGTTGACGCCGATCAGCACGAGCCATTGCGGTGCTGCGGCCAAGATACGGTTGGTGTCTGTTGCCGGCGCCTCGGCGGATAGTGCTTCGTTGCGGGAGAACCGATCCACCAGAATGTCGAGCGGCACCGTCCGTGATGCCGCCATCTCAGCGTTGGTCCGTCGCATGATGATGACCGGCAGGCCGCGCCACGAGATGGTAACGTGATCGCCCGGGCCGATATCGCCTATTTCGACGTCGATCGTCTCTGGCGCGGGTGTCGCGGGGTTGGGTGCCATCTGCGCGATGAACGGCCGCGCGGCGAGCAGTAAGCCGACACCGACAAAAACGAGGGAGGCCACAAGCCAGCTTCTGTGGCGCCAGGATTTCCGACTGCCGGAGTTTTCAGTCATCGCCGTCATCGTGCCACGCCGCAGTAATACCGTCCCGCCTATGAACTGACGCACTCGATGATCCAGGGATAAGAGCACAGGGACATCAATCGACCGTGCTCGTTGATCAAGCGTTGCCAGGCATGGCAGGCGGCGTCGATGATGGCATCATAATCCTCGAGCAGGCGGTG
>CANJPN010000434.1 GCA_947475855.1 Bradyrhizobiaceae bacterium | reverse complement strand
TGCGGCTTGTTTCGCCAAGATCAGGCAACCTGCCGGAGTGCAAGGCACCAGCGCGCGCTGGCCGTTCGCGATGCGGCCCGCGTTCAATGGATGGAACCCGTCGACATCCTTGGCCGGATCGATGCCCTCGATAATTTTCGCGGCATCGATGTGACCGGGCAGCGGCAATTGAACGAGGATTCCGTCCACATCGGGATCGCGGTTCAGGCGGCCGATGACGGCTAGGAGATCGGCTTGCGATGTGTCGGCGGGTAGTTTGTGTTCGAAGGATGCCATGCCGGCTTCTATTGTCTGTTTGCCCTTGCTGCGGACATAGACTTGGCTGGCTGGATCTTCGCCGACGAGGACAACAGCGAGTCCCGGGGCGAAGCCGTAACTCTCCTTCATATCGGCGACAGCTTTGCCAATAGTCGCCCGCATGGATTCCGCTGTCGCTTTGCCGTCGATGATGCGCGCGGTCATTACCGCTTCTCCGTTCGCTGCGCCGGTTGGGCGGTCAAAGCGGTCAGTTTCGACTGGAGGCGTTGTTCCGTGATGGCGGTGTCGGCCGCAATTGCAATCATCTTGATGCGGGATTTGTGTCCGGCCGACAGCGTGACCACTCGCTTGGGTATGTCGAGCCAGTCGGCGATCAGTTCGACGAGTGCCGCATTCGCTTCGCCGTCTTCCGGTGCCGCACGGACCCGTGCCTTGATGGCCGGACCATCCTGGGAGGTTGTCAATCCATCGACGGAATCGCGGCCGCCTTTGGGCGTCAGGCGTACGCGGAGGTCGACCGAAGCCTCATTCCTACGCCAGGGGCGGTCTGCTTGTGTGAGCATCAGCGCAGGGCCGGTATCAACCATTCACCGATGACGATCCAGCGGAGGAAGAGGCATGCGAGCAAAAGGATCACCGGCGACATATCGAGCCCGCCGAGGTCGGGCATGATCCGGCGGATCGGTTTCAAAAGTGGTTCCGTCATGGCGGTGATGGCCTGCCATAGCGAACGCACGAACGGATTGTGGGAATTGATGACATTGAAGCCGATCAACCAGGACATCACTACCGCGGCAATCACCACATACCCGTAGAGATTGATCAGGTAGGCGATGAACAACAACAGGCCGGTCATGCGGGGCGTCCTTTTCCAGTTCGGGGCGCTGAACTCGACTGCTGAGCGAACCGAGCACCCGCCAGACCCGTTTCAAGCCAACGGCTAAGACGCAGCCCGACTTTCGCGTGATTTAGACATGCCGCCCGCCAAGGGCAAGGGGAGGCTTGCTCATGGAGGTCTGCAAGGCTGTGTGGCCCGGCTGCGGCTGCAGCAGATGACCATGCTCGTGGGCCATCGGTTGGCCTTGCGGCGGTATTACGACTTGTGGCACAGCCGAAGACGTCAAGTCTTGATCATCGTCACATGATCGAGCCTTTCCTTGATGGCTGGGCCCGCGTCAGGGCAAGACTGCTTTTTTGCTCGAGCGTGCACTCATGATGCAATTCAGTTCGGCTTCGATTTGCAACCTTCTGGCAGCGTGCGCCTTGGCCGGCGGTGCGCTCTGGGCGCCAGCGAAGGTTGCCGCTGGGCCGACGATGTTGATCGACGAGACCAACGGCCGGGTTATCTATGCGGAAGAGCCGGACCAGAGATGGTATCCGGCTTCGCTGACCAAAATCATGACCGCCTACGTCACTTTCGAGGCGATCAAGGCGGGGAAGGTGAAGCTCGATACGCAGGTGCCGCTGTCGGAAAAGGCGCGCGGCCAGCCTGCGACGAGGATTGGTCTGAAGGCCGGTATTCCGCTCAACGTCGAGCAGGCGTTGCGGGGCCTCATTCTTCGCTCGGCCAACGATTTTGCGATGGCACTGGCGGAACTCATCGGCGAGACGGAAGAAGGGTTCGCCGAGAAGATGAACGCCACGGCCAAGCGGCTCGGCATGACGCGAAGCCAATTCAGAAACCCGCACGGTCTGCCGGAGCCGGAGCAGTTCACGACCGCACGAGATCTCGCGATCCTGGCAACGGCGATCCTGCGTGATTTTCCCGAGCGGGCGGAAATGTTCTCGACGATGCAGTTCATCATCCATCGAGGCACTTTTCATTCGCAGAACGATCTGCTGCGCACCGTCGAGGGTGCAAACGGGATGAAGACCGGGTTTACGTGCGGTGCCGGCTACAACGTCGTTGCGACGGCAACTCGGGACGGCCGGCGGATCATCGCCGTCGTGTTGGGGGAGGCGCAGCGCGACGAGCGGTCGGTGCGAGCTGCTGCGCTGCTCGAGCATGGTTTTGCCGTGGCGGATTGGAAAATTGCTGTTGGAG
Source organism: Bradyrhizobiaceae bacterium (assembly GCA_947475855.1). Classification (GTDB taxonomy): domain Bacteria; phylum Pseudomonadota; class Alphaproteobacteria; order Rhizobiales; family Hyphomicrobiaceae; genus CAMDPA01. The sequence goes on along the minus strand of CANJPN010000434.1, from coordinate 3,324 downwards.
CGCCGAAAATAGAGCAGCTCGCCTTCGAGCCTAAAGAGGCAAATGGCGTCCACGACATGAGCCGGGAGACGCGCACTCGGACCTGCGGCAATCCAGTGCGTCGCGTTCGATCGGTGGTTGCGCAAGCACGGGGGGTCCAATCGGCACCGGTCGCGGCTGCAACGCCGCCAGCGGCCGCCAGCACGGTCTCGGTGATCCGCCCGCCAATTTCTACGGCGGTGCCGCTTGCAAAAATTCCGTCACGGACGACGCCTGGCGGCAGCGCCGGGGGTGGTCCGGCCAACTGAATTTCGGCAATGGTATCGCGGGCTTTTCAGGCGACGACATTGCCGATGGCTCTGATGCGTCCCGCCGATGGCTGCGTCAAACCTAGGTCGTCACCAAGGATGCGGCCGTGATCGTTTGCTCGGATCGCACCACGGCGAGAGCCCGAGATCATATTGTTGGCGATAAGAACTGCGCCGGCCGCTGCGTCGCTGGTGACGGCGATGCCAACTTCGCATTGTCGGACGACGTTTCCGCTCGCTGCGATGTCACGGCAGAACCGGCCCCAACCGATGGATATTCCTGCGGTCGGCGCGCTTTCGACGGTATTGCCTGAAATGGCTGCGTCGGCTTCGACGGCGATGCCGTAGCCGCCCGGATCCGACGGCCCGCGATGAAGTGTGAGATTGCGGATGAGGTTGCCTTGTACGACTGCGAGGCGACCGCCGTGATCGAAGTTGGTCACCGAGATGCCGGTTGCGGCACCGTCGATCAGGTTGCTTGAAATCACGGCGCCTTCGAATGCGAATTCTGCGAAGATCGCAACCTCGCCCACGCGCGCAATACTGTTGGCAAGGATTTGCACATTCGATGCGGAATTGGCGCGCACAGCAGAGAATGCACAATCCGCGATGCGATTCGATGTGACAAGGACGTTGCCGGCGCGAAAGACATTGATGGCGTTGCCGTTTTCTCCGGTGCCGCCGTCGCGGGCGGCGATGCGCTCGATGCGGTTCATGGCGACGATGGTCCCGTCCTCGCCTTTAGCGGTGCGCCAGACGAGGATGCCGTTGTTGCCGGCGCGGTCGATGTGATTGTGGGAGATCTCGAGGCCTGCGTCCGCGTCTAGGCTGAAAATGCCGGATTTGGTTGCGTCGACGATGTTGCAGCCGGTGACTTGGCCGCCGCACCGTTCGAGCATGATGGCGTGTGCGGGACTGGTTACGATCGAGACTTCTCGTATCGCGAGTTGTTTCACGCTGCGGAATTCGACAAGTCCGCGCCAGGGCGAGGCAAGTGGGAAACCTCCCGCGATCGACAGGTGCTCGATGGTGATGGCCGTCGCATCCGTCGCAGTTAGGACCGGGTTGCCGCCGAGATGCTGGCCTGTCGCGATCCGGTGATCCGGGTGCCGGGGGGCAGTTTAAGGCCGCGGACGATGAAGCGGCCAGGGGGGAGCAGCAACGACTGGCCACGGGATGCGGCGCGATCGATTGCAGCCTGAAGTCTCGTGGTTTCGTCTTCGCCGCTGTTGGGGCGGATTTCGGCTGCCGAGGACTGCGTGTCGGCCCGCGGCGGATTCGGGGAACGTCGTTCCTGGGCAACGGATGCGGTCGAGGCTGCAGTTGCGGCGAGGCCAGAAATGCCGATGCCCGCGGCTACAAGTCGTCTGCGGTCGAGTTGCATTTGCGCCCTGCTGCAGTGTGTGTGGTCAGCCTCACGACGCAGGGAACGTGCCAGCAAAGTGGCTTCGGGGTCGGCTTGTCCACAGATTGCGGACGCTGGCGATGGCTGGAGCTGACCGAATCAGATTGGCGTGGGGTGCCTTTGGAGATTTCCGCTCCGCACTCAGGCTCGATGGAGACGTCCTGTCATGGCGAATTTTCCGACGCATATTGCCATCGGTACCGTCGTTAGCGGACTCGCTGCGACGCTGACATTGGCTGCTGACGTGATCGCTCCCGAAAGTCTGGTCGCAGTTACGCTAGCGGGTGTCGTCGGTAGCGTGTTGCCCGACATCGATTTGAAGGATTCGCGTCCTAGCCGAGCACTGTTCGCCGGGCTTGCGGTGTTCTTCTCATTCTGTGTGCTGTTCGTGACGGCGCCGAAGTATTCCATTGCCGAAATGTGGATCGCCTGGCTCGGTACGCTGGTTGGGGTCCGCTATCTCGGGCAGAAGGTCTTCTCCAAGTTTTCCTATCATCGCGGTATCTGGCATTCGATCGTGGCGGGTCTGTTCTTCTGGTTCCTCACGGCGGTGATTTTCCGTCATCTGCTGGGGTTCCACGAGGGCGTGGCTTGGCTTGGCGGCGGGTTCGTGTTCATCGGGTACATGACGCACCTGATCCTCGACGAGATCTACAGCGTCGATGTCCATGAGACGCGGATCAAGGCATCGTTTGGCACGGCGCTCAAATTCTATGATTCCAAACGGCTGGGTGAGTCGGCCCTGGTTGCAGGGCTCGCGGTCGTGACGTTCATGATCACACCCCCGGCAAAGGTGTTCGTCGACGGTGTCACGTCGCAGCAACTGTGGGCGGGGTTGCACAGCCGTCTGCTACCCCAGCATGGGCATTGGTTCGGCATCGATATTCAGCAACAGCGCTCAGCACTAGGACTTGGGAAGGCGCCGGTGGCCACGGATATTACGACAGGCTCGATTTCCCAGCGGCCTGCTTCGGCCACCGTTACGCCGGCGGTGGTGCCTGTACCTGAGGTGAGCAAGAAAACCGACTGATCAAAACTACCTTCTCCGCGCGCCGGTGATTTTGTCTACGCCGTCGCCGCGCGGGCTCAGTTCGCGCGGCGCTCTCGTTTCGTGGCGCCGGTTGCATCCGGTTCGACGCGAAGTCGGCCCTTCGCCGCGTGCTGCTTTCGCAGGCACTCCGAGATGGCGGTTTCTATCATCCAGGCGGTCGTCGATTTTTCGACCAAGCCGAATTTCGGCGTTGTGGCGATTTGGACGACGCCGTGGATCACCGACCATAGCAGGCGCGCTCTGCCAGCAAGTTCGTCGGCGTCGCTGATCTCGAGGGCGTCACCAAGGATCGGCTCCAGTCGCAGCATCGGAGCATAGACGCTGTCCAGATACCACTCCGGCACTGCTTTATCGATCTCGGGATTGTGGAACTGGATCAGATCCCACAAACGAGGATGACTGAAGGCGAAATCGATATAGGCCTCAGCGAACGCACGCGGCAGTTCATTCTTTTTCTTATCGACCAGCGATTTGCCGATGTGGTCGTCGAGGTCTTTCAAGACGCGGGCTTCCACACGCAAAAGGATCTCATCGAGATTCTCATACATGTTGTAGAGGGTTCCCGGCGCGTAGCCGATCTC
>CANJPN010000433.1 GCA_947475855.1 Bradyrhizobiaceae bacterium | reverse complement strand
GACCGTTCTCGCAGCCCTCGCCGTGACCCTCGCCATCGCTTCGACGGCAATCCCGGCATCCGCCAACTACGTGGCGCCCGACGCAAGCTGGCAGACCAAGGCCCTGGCCGGCACCGGCTACTGACGGAAGCCAGCGTGAACTCTAAACGGGCCGGGCGTACGCAACGCCCGGCCCGACGTCTGTCACGTTCTGATCGGCAATACGTCGACGGCCGTGCTCGAGGTGATCTTCGTCAATGTTTCAATGAAACGGCGGACGGCTGGAGAGAGGTAAGGCTCTTCCCGGTGCAGTAAGCCTGCCGATCGCTTCCAGAACAGCTCCTTGACGGGCAGGATCTTCAATCTGGCCCCGAAGTGCCGGGCAGCAGCCTTCGACTTGTACGCAAGCAGGTTTGAGTTGGCGGCTACCTCCAGGCGCAAGGATAGCAAACGAGATTCGAATGCCACGCGCGGCGGATCCATCCCGTTGTCGCGGAACACTTCGTGGAGCCGCTGCTGCGTCGGCAGTCCGGGCTCTCCCAGCGTCCAGCGCTCCTTACTCAATTCAGACAGTGGCACGTGAGTGCGTGAGGCCAATCGATGGTCGGCCGAGCAGAAGGCTACGCATTCGTCGTCGCGCAACGGGATGTATGCGAGGCCTGCTGGTGGCTTGAACACCATGAGATTGAAGACGACATCGAGCTGACCGTTCTGAAGCGCCGGCATGATCTCGTCCATGTCGGACACGATCATCTTCATGGTGATGCCGTGTTCCGCCGTGAGCAGTTGAGATACCGCTGCCAATAGTGAGTCGTCATTCACGCTCGGGCCGACACCTATCTTGATATGCCCGGCATGACCCCGGCTCACATCGGCAACTTCGCGCGCTACATTCCGAAGATACTGCCGGAGATCGCGGGCGCGCGACATGAGCAAGGAACCTTCCGCCGTCAGGTCCATGCCCTTGGCGCTGCGAAGGAAAAGTTTGACCTCCATCGCGTCTTCGAGGCGGGCGATGCTCTTGCTCAGCGCCGGCTGGCTCAGCCCAAGGGCTTCGGCTGCGCGTCCGAGGTTGCCCTGTTCCGCGACAACGACGAAGTACTCGAGGTCTCTCAGCTCCATGACATAACCGCCGTTCATGTGCGCATGAATTGGGGACGATTGCCAACGCGAGACGGCTTGTCAACATGGGGCGGCCGGCCTTGAAAGTGCGGTCATCCGGCCGCTGTCGAGCATGGAGGCGAGCGATGAAAGTTCTTTGGAACAAGGTTTCGCACTTACGAGGGCCGCTTCTCGCTCTGCTGCTTTCGATGTTGCCGCCATCGACTTCAATCGTACTGGCGCAGGAGTACCCGACACGTCCGATCACCATGATCATCCCGATCGTTGCGGGGAGTGGCGTGGATGTGCTCGGACGGCTGTTGGCCGACAAGATGAAGGCGAAGTGGGGACAGCCCGTCGTCGTCGAGAATGTGCCGACAGCGGCTGGCACCGTGGGTGTAGGACAGCTCACCCAGGCGGTGCCGGACGGTTATACGATCGGCATCGGCGACCAGACGACCCATGTCGTCAGCAGCCTCGTCACCCCGGTCCGGTACAACGTCCTCAACGATCTCGACCCTATCGCACTCATGACGATGAGCCCGGTAGCGCTGATCGGAAGGAAGACGCTGCAAGCGAGCGATATGAAGCAGTTGATCGGCTGGCTTCGCGAAAATCCGGACAAGGGGACGGCTGCGAGTTTCGGTCAAGGGAGTGGTCCGAACATCATAAGTGCGACGTTCCAGAAGCAGACGGGAACACACCTGCGCATGGTGACGTACCGCGGCCTGGCGCTCGCCTTTCCGGATCTGATCAGCGGTCAGATCGACCTGATGTTCGTCGAGCAATCGAACATGACGAGCCATCTGGCTGCGGGGACGATCAAGGCCTTCGCGATCATGGACAAGAACCGTTCGGCCGCGGTGCCGGAGGTTCCGACGATAGAAGAGGCCGGCGGCCCTCCGCTCCACATCGTCACCTGGCGCGGAATGTGGGTGCCCAAGGGAACGCCTGCGCCGGTGAGCAGCAAACTGGTGGCTGCGGTGACCGAGGCGCTGAGCGATCCGACCGTGCGCATGAAGATCGCCGGGATCGGGCAGGAGATCGTCTCTCCCGGCCAGCAGACGCCGCAGGGGCTCGCCGCGCACCACAAGGCCGAGATCGAAAAGTGGACGCCGATGGTCAAGGCAGCGAACATCAAGGCCGAGTAACTCGTCATCAATACCGGATCACCGGCGCCAAGCCCGGCGCGTCCGGTGCGAGCAGGCCCGGGAGCTTCGCGGGGGCGTCATCGAAGGCGATCTCGGTCGATAGAAGCGCGTCGAGGCGGTCGTCGGCGAGCAGGTGCAGCGCCGCTTCGATGCGGCGACGATAGTCCCAGCGGATGCGGCGGCCGGCGGAGACCTGGCCGACCTGCGAGCAGATCAGTTTCAAGCGCTGGCTGTGGAAGGCGTCGCCGAGGGGCACGTTGATGCGCTTGTCGCCGTACCACGACAGCTCGACGACGGTACCTTCCATCCCCGCCGATCCGAGCGCGGTGGCGAGGCCCGCTTCGCTCGCCGATGTGTGGAACACGACGTCGGCGTTCGTGCCCGCCCCCCCACCGGAGCTACGCCCCACTTCCCCCGCCAGGGGGGAGGAGAACTTGCAACCGAGTGCCTCAACAAGCGGCTTCCGCTCGGCTACCGGGTCGATCACGGTAACTTCGGCGCCGGGCATGCGGGCGGCGAGGTAGGCGACGAGCAGGCCGACGATACCAGCCCCTACAACCGTGATGCGGTCGGCGGGGCCTGCGCCCGAATCCCACAGCGCGTTGAGAGCGGTCTCCATGTTGGCGGCGAGCGTCGCGCGGCGCGGGGGGAGGTCGTCGGGGATCGGGACGGCCATACTCGCCGGGGCCTGGAACACGTCCTGGTGGGGATGCAGGCAGAATACGTTGCGGCCGACCAGTTCCTTGGGGCCGCCTTCGACCGTACCGACGGCGCAATAGCCATATTTGACGGGGAACGGGAACGATCCCTCCTGGAGGGGGGCCCGCATCCGTTCGCGCTCGAACTCGGGCACGAGGCCGGCGAGGACGAGGCGTTCGGTGCCCCGGCTGACGCCGCTGTAGCTGGCGCGGATCTGGACTTTGCCCGGTTCGAGGGGGGGCAAGGGCGCGTTACGCAGTTCGACCACGCCGGGTTTCACATACCAGAGGCCTCTGGCGACCTGGATTTTGCCGGTGGAACGTCTGGTCATGTTGCGTTCAGGCTCGCTCATGCATTTCCACGCGCAATTTGCTATTCCCCGAGGGCAACTCGTATCCCATGACCCAGATTATCGACAGTCCCACCTTCCAGGCCAATCGCATGAGCCTTACGACACCGACCGGCCTGCAGGCAAACGCCGAGCTGAGCCGTCGACGCCGCCTCGTCATCGCGCTCAACGTCGTCACCTACGTGGCGATGATGTGGGCGGCTTATGCCGTGATGGATGCGGGCGGCTGGACGCTCGTCGACGGCATCATGTTCGTCTGCTTCGCGCTGGGCCTGCCGTGGACGGTGCTGGGGTTCTGGAATTCGGTGATCGGGCTGTGGCTGCTGCACTGGGCGGACAAGCCGATGGAGCAGGTCGCGCCGTATGCCAAGGCCGGGGATGAACCGACGTCGGTGACGATCAAGACCGCCATCCTGATGACGTTGCGCAACGAGGATCCGGCGCGGGCTTTCCGTCGTCTGCGCACGGTGAAGGAGAGCGTCGACGCCACGGGGTTCGGCGACAAGTACAGCTATTTCATCCTGTCCGACACCAACAAGGCCGATGTCGGCGCAGCCGAGGAAGCCGCTACCGAGGCCTGGAAGCGCGAGGTCGGGCCTGATGCTGCCGAGCGCATCGTCTACCGCCGCCGCACGGACAACACCGGCTTCAAGGCGGGTAACGTGCGCGACTTCTGCGACCGCTGGGGCAACGACTACGAGCTGATGCTGCCGCTCGATGCGGACAGCCTGATGTCCGGTGAAGCCATCGTGCGGCTGACGCGCATGATGCAGGCGCATCCGAAGCTCGGCATTCTGCAGTCGCTGGTCGTCGGCATGCCCTCGAGCAGCGCGTTCGCGCGGATCTTCCAGTTCGGCATGCGCCACGGCATGCGCACGTACACGATGGGCCAGAGCTGGTGGACGGCGGACTGCGGTCCGTTCTGGGGCCACAACGCGATGGTGCGGATCAAGCCCTTCAAGGACGAGTGCCACCTGCCGATGCTGCCGGGCGCGCCGCCGCTGGGTGGCCACGTGCTCAGTCACGATCAGGTCGAGGCGACGCTGATGCGCCGCGCTGGGTTCGAAGTCCGCGTCCTGCCGGAAGAGCGTGGGAGCTGGGAAGAGAACCCGCCGACGATGCTCGACTTCGCGCAGCGCGACGTGCGCTGGTGCCAGGGCAACATGCAGTACGTGAAGCTGCTCGGTCTTCCCGGCACGAAGGACTTGGTCCCCGGTCTGTTACCGATGAGCCGGTTCCAGCTCGTGTGGGCGATCCTGATGTTCCTTGGCATCCCCGCGTGGACGCTGATGATCGCGCTCACGCCGGTAGCCGCCTGGCAGGTGCAGGGCCTCGACGTATTCCCGTCGACACTGGCGGCCAGCCTCTATGTGATCTTCTTCCTCATGTACCTGTCGCCGAAGATTGCCGGTCTGATCGATGCGATGCTGACCAAGGGCGGCGTGGCGCGCTATGGCGGTCCGGTCAGGTTCTTCGCCTCGGCAGCCATCGAACTCGTGTTCTCGTTCCTGCAGGGCGCCGTCTCCACCATACGCACGTCGATTTTCATGATCGGTCTCGCGTTCGGCCAGTCCGTCGTCTGGGGCGGCCAGTCACGCGACGCCTATGGTATCTCGTGGCGCACGGCGTGGGATAACTTGTGGCCGCAGACGCTGTTCGGCGTCGTGGTGTGCGGCTTGATGTACCTCGTCGAGCCCGAAGTGTTCTGGTGGAGTGTGCCGCTGACGCTGGGCTATCTCGTGGCGATGCCGTTCGCGGTGGTGACGGCGTCGCCGGCGCTGGGCCGCCTGTTCAAGCAGCTCGGTCTGTGCGGCATTCCCGAAGACTTCGACGCGCCGAAGGAAGTCGTGGCGGTGCTCAAGGCGGAGTAGCCGCTTGACGCGCGCCTGGGAATGTAAAACCCGCGGCCACCCGAACATGGGCCCGCGGGTTTTCTGACTGGCTCGAGGTCAGTTGCCGAATTCGGGAAACCGCCAAGGCGCCTCTGTCTGTGGCCGGACGGGAAGAGAGCGCTGGATAGGCACGGGCGGTGCCGTCCTGGGAGCCGGTAATTGGCCGGAGGCAACGGTGGTGCGGGAAATGGGGGGAGTTTGCATCGCAGCGGCCCGCGCCGGGGGAACGGTTGACTGGGCTCGCTGGGTGATCGAACTTGTCGTGCAGGGAAGCGCTGATCCACTTTCGAGCGAGCATGGCGGTGCGCCGGCTGGGACGATCGTTGCTGCGGCCGCCGATAGGAATTGTTCGCCATTGATGAAGTCGGTGGCGAGGCCGGTGGTCTTCAATTCAGCGATCTTCAGCCAGTGGATCGAGGAATTCGGGGCCGCACGCATGATCGGCATGATCGCCGG
>CANJPN010000432.1 GCA_947475855.1 Bradyrhizobiaceae bacterium | reverse complement strand
GGCGTCGCGATCCTCTCGCTGACCCCGATCGAGGACGTCAAGCGCGGCCTGCCGGGTGACGACGAGGACGTGCAGTCCCGCTATATCGAAGCGCTGGTCCAGGCCCCCAACGGCATGGTTCGCGTCGCCTCGATCTACCTGCCGAACGGTAATCCGACCGGCACCGACAAGTTCGCTTACAAGTGCCGCTGGATGGACCGCCTCCACCGCCACATGCAATCTTTGCTCGCCCTCGAAGAACCGTTCGTCATGGCCGGCGATTACAACATCATTCCCGAGCCGATCGACGCAAAACAGCCCGAGCAATGGGTGAACGACGCCCTGTTCCAACCCGAGAGCCGCGCAGCGTGGCGGCGCTTCCTCGCGCTCGGCCTGACCGACGCGATCCGCGCCTGCCAACCCGGCCCCGGCGTCTATTCGTTCTGGGACTATCAGGCCGGCGCCTGGCAACGCAACAACGGCATCCGCATCGACCATCTATTGCTGTCGCCGCAGGCGGCCGACCGCCTCGTCGCAGCCGACGTCGACAAGGGCCCGCGCGGCACCGAGAAGCCCTCCGACCACACGCCCGTCTGGATCGAACTCGACATCTGACCTCGGCCTTGCTGGAAGGCTCGCTTGTCGGCAACCGATCCAGATTGTTGTGAATTAAGCGGTGCCGCCTCCGGATTCATCGCACGCCCCTGCTACGCTCGCAGACGGCCAGATTCGCGCGAAGCGAACGGGTCTCGTGTGGCGATCGGAGAAAATGGCGATGAAGTCGATAGCGCATCTGGCAGGGATCGCGTGTCTCTTCGCGGTCGGCGCTTGCACGCAGCTTCCCAGCATGACCGACATCACCACCGGGTCGATCCTGCCAGCCCTGCCTTCCGCGTCATCGCTCGTGCCGTCGATGAGCAGCACCAGCGGCCCGCGCCCCGCGGAGCGCGTGAGCGGAAATCTTTATCGGATCGATTTCTCCGACAGGAAGATCGACGATCCCATCCAGCGTGAGAACTACGGCCTGCTGCGGGCAGCCGAGAGTGCAAAGTCAGTGGGCGGCTCGCATTTCGTGGTGGTCAACAGCTCCGAGGGGACAGCCCTCGGGCAATCGCGCAATCCCGCGGCCAGTCCGGGCACCAGCTTGATCCGGGTCTTCCGCGTCGATCCCGACATGATGCCGCCCACCGGCGCCATCTCGGTCAACGAAATCATACACTTCTTTGGCCCGAACTTCAGCCGCGGTCCGGCACCGGCCGCCGAAGCATCGGTTGCCAAGCCCGGCTAATCGCTCACGGACAGCACTGTATCCCGATCGCCCACCAAGATTGCTCAATTCGAGCACTTGTGCTCGCGCATTGAAACGCAGAAGCAATTTCGCCCTCTGCGATGAGACGAAAGCCGAGCTTGTATTCGCCGAATTATAACGATTACATCAGTGCGAAGTGCGCCGCTCCCGAGACCGGTGCACCCCGGCAGCCGAAACCTGCCGTCGGATAACTTCCGCGCAAGACGGGAGCCCAATCTCGAAGGGAGGCAGCGTGCAGGAGTCCATGTCGGTGCGCCTCGCGGATGGCGCCGCAGACACGTTTCCGAAGCTTTTGCTGCGAAACGCTGAGCGGATTGCTGAGCGCCCTGCCTACCGGTTCAAGGATCTCGGTATCTGGCAAACGTGGAGCTGGCGCGAAGTTCGCGATCAGGTCCGCGATTTTTCGATCGCCCTGGATGCCCTCGGCCTGAAGCGCGGCGATCGCATCGCCATCGTCGGTTCGAACCGTCCCCGCCTCTACTGGACGTTCCTTGCAGCCCAGTGCCTGGGCGCGACGCCCGTGCCGGTCTATGCCGACAGTGTTGCTGACGAACTGGCCTACGTGCTCGATCACGCCGAGGTCACCATTGCCGTCGCCGAGGACCAGGAACAGGTCGACAAGCTCCTGTCGATCTCGGACCGCGTGCCCCGCCTCACCCACATCATCTACGACGATGAACGTGGCCTCGCGAAATACGACCACACCCGGCTACACGCTTTCTCCGAGATGCTGCTGTTCGGCGCCAAGCAGGTCGGCATCAAGACCGAAACCACCGAACGAACACGCGACGACTGGTGGCGCGGACAGATTGCAGCCGGCAATGGCCGGGATATATCGGTGATGCTCTACACGTCCGGCACGACGGGCCGCTCGAAGGGCGTCATGCTGTCGGCACAGGGCTGCATCAATGCCGCGATCGATACCGTCACCTTCGACAAGCTCGACGAGAGCGACGTGGTGGTTGCCTACTTGCCGCTCGCCTGGGTAGGCGACCACTACCTGAATTTCGCCCAGTCGCTCGTCGCCGGCTTCTGCGTCGCCTGCCCCGAGAGCCCAGAAACCGCGCCCGGCGACCTCCGCGAGATCGGGCCGACGTTCTATTTCGCTCCACCGCGCGTATTCGAAAGCCTGCTCACCCGTGTCATGATCCGGATCGAGGACGCGAGCCCGCTGAAGCGACGGATGTTCCACCACTACATCGCCGTGGCGAAACGCTGGGGCGAGAAAATCCTCAATCAAGAGAGCGTTCCATTCACCGCCCGGCTCTCATACGCACTCGGCAACCTGCTGGTCTACGCGCCGCTGAAGAACGTGCTGGGCTTCTCCAACATTCGCGTCGCCTACACCGCAGGCGAAGCGATCGGCCCGGAACTGTTCAGCTTCTATCGCTCGCTTGGCATGAACCTGAAGCAACTGTATGGGCAGACCGAAGCGTTCCTTTACGTAACCGCTCAACCCAACGGCCAGATCCGCGCCGACACCGTCGGGCCCCCGACACCGAACGTATCGATCCGTATCGCCGACAACGGCGAGGTGCTCTACAAATCACCCGGCCAGTTCGTGGGGTACTTCAAGGAGCCCGAAAAGACCGCAGAAACCATGACATCTGACGGCTTCGTCAAAACAGGAGACGCCGGCTTCTTCGATCCGCAGGGCCACCTCAAGATCATCGACCGCGCCAATGACGTCGGCAAGCTTGGCGACGGCGCACTGTTTGCGCCCAAATATCTGGAGAACAAGCTCAAGTTCTTCCCCAACATCAAGGAGGCCGTCGCGTTCGGTCCGGGTCGCCCCTTCGCCACCGCGATCCTCAACATCGACCTTACCGCTGTCGCGAACTGGGCCGAAAAGAATGACATCATCTATGCGAGCTATCAGGAACTCGCCGCGCATCCCCTGGTCTACCAGATGGTCCGCCGCAACGTGGAGGCCGTGAACCGTATCCTCGCCGCCGAACCGGCAATGGCCGCCGCACAGATCAAACGCTTTCTCATCCTGCACAAGGAACTCGATGCTGACGACGGCGAGCTGACGCGCACGCAGAAAGTCCGGCGCAGCTTCATCGCAGAACGCTACGCGCCGCTCATCGAGGCGCTATACGACGGCTCGACCCACCGCCGCATCGAAACACAAGTTACATTCGAGGATGGCCGCAAGGGCGCAATCTCGGGCGACATCACCATCTCCGAAGCTGAAACATTCCCGACCACACCGCCGACCGCCACCTTCAAGGAAGCCGCGGAATGAATGTCGACGTCGCTCCGAAGTCCGATCCACCAGGCGCGTTCGCCAAGGGCGAAGTATTGCTCGCGGTCGAGAACGTGTCTCTGTCCTTCGGTGGCGTCCGCGCGATACGCGGTGTCTCCTTCGACATCACGAAGGGCGAAATCCGCGCCATCATCGGCCCCAACGGCGCTGGCAAGACCTCGATGCTGAACGTCATCAACGGTTTTTATCATCCACAGGAAGGCGTCATCACCTACAAGCGGGAACGCCGCTCGGCGATGCGACCCTACATCGCCGCGAGCCAGGGCATCGGCCGTACTTTCCAGAACGTCGCGCTGTTCAAGGGCATGACGACACTCGACAACATCATGACAGGCCGCACGCTCAAGATGCGCTCCGGCATTCTCGCGCAAGCGTTTCGCTGGGGTCCTGCCGAGCGCGAGGAAATTCAGCACCGCGAGGTCGTCGAGAAGATCATCGACTTCCTCGAGATCCAGCACATCCGCAAGACGCCGGTCGGCAAACTTCCCTACGGATTGCAGAAGCGCGTCGAACTCGGTCGCGCGCTCGCAACGGAACCGGAACTGCTGCTGCTCGACGAACCGATGGCCGGCATGAACCTCGAAGAAAAACAGGACATGAGCCGCTTCATCATCGACGTGAACGACCAGCTCGGCACCACCATCGCGCTGATCGAGCACGACATGGGCGTCGTGATGGACCTGTCCGACCGCGTCGTCGTCCTCGACCACGGCCAGAAGATCGCCGACGGCACACCGTCCGAAGTGCAAGCCAATCAAGCCGTGATCGATGCTTATCTGGGAGTTGCGCATTGAGTTTGAGTAAGGAGAAATCAGAAATCAGAAGCCAGAATTCGGAGTTCGGAAGTCAAGAAACAGAAGTCGAATATTGGGATAATCGAATGGAGCCTGAGATGAGTCCGGTGCGTTCGTTCCGCGACTTGGAAGTGTACCAGCGCGCCTATAAAGTTTCGCTGGCCGTGCACAAGGCAACGCTCGGCTATCCCCGCGTGGAACAGTACGTCCTGGCCGATCAAATGCGCCGCGCCAGCAAGTCCATCTGTGGCAACATCGCCGAAGGTTTCGGCAAGCAGCGAGCATCCTCCGCAGAATTCCGACGTTTCTTGACGATTGCAATTGGATCAAGCGACGAAATGAAGGTGTGGCTGGATTACAGTCGGGACCTTGGCTACCTCGAAGCGCCGACCACCGAGAGGTGGCAGCTCGAATACATCGAGATCTCACGAATGCTGCTTGGATTGGCGCAGAATTGGCGATGAGCGGCCATACAAATCCAACGCAAATTCTGCCTTCTGACTTCTGACTTCTCCTTTCCCTCCAAACCGGAGCGCCCGTAGTGGAATCCCTCGGATCCTTCCTGGAAGTCCTGATAAGCGGCTTGCTCGCGGGCGTTCTGTATTCGCTCGTCGCGTTGGGTTTCGTGCTGATCTTCAAAGCGTCCGGCGTGTTCAACTTCGCGCAGGGCGCGATGGTGCTGGTCGCCGGCCTCGCCCTCGTCCGTTCGCTCGACTGGATGACGGCCGCCGGTGTCACCTCGTGGGTAGCCATCCCGCTCGCGCTCGTCTTCTCCGGCCTTATCATGGCGCTGATCGCCTGGTGCATGCAGCGCTTCGTCCTGGGCCCGCTCGTCAACCAGAACGACCTGACGCTGTTCATGGCGACCATCGGCGCGGCATTCGTGATGGAAGGCTTCGGCCAGATGGTTTTCGGCTCCGATGTCTATCCACTACGCCTGTTCCCGACCGACGCATGGATCCTCGGCGATAACCTCTTCCCCGGTGGCATCCTCATCAACAAGCTCGACGTATGGGGCGGACTGATTGCGGGCGTCCTCGTCACGGGCCTTGCCATGTTCTTCCAGTACACACGCACGGGCCGCGCGCTTCGCGCAGTCGCCGACGATCACGCTGCCGCGCAATCCGTGGGCATTTCCATCAGCTGGATCTGGTTCGTCGTCTGGCTGGTCGCCGGCCTTGTCGCCCTCGTCGCGGCCACGGTGTGGGGAACGAAGCTCGGGGTGCAGTTCTCGATCGTTTTCCTCGCTCTCAAAGCGCTGCCAGTCCTGATCATCGG
>CANJPN010000431.1 GCA_947475855.1 Bradyrhizobiaceae bacterium | reverse complement strand
TCGACGGCCGGATGCTTGCCCGCAATGCGTGCCCTGAGCGTTCCGATTCGCCCGGCTCCAATCACCGCAATGCCGAGGTGTCGTCGCTGCATCTTCACTCCCTGGACTAGTGTGGCGTCGCGCCTCAATTGACTGATGGGTGCGGCAAGCATGGTGTCAATTAAGGCGCGCTGAACGCCACACTATGCAATTGATTTTTCTAGTGGCCCTTGTGTCGCGCCAAAATCGAACCCGGTCGCGGCCACGATACGATTTTGGCGCGACGGGCCACCAGTTCAGATGATGCCATCGGCTCGCAATTTCGCGATCACAGCCTCATCCATGCCAAGCTCCGTCGCCAACACGTTAGCCGAATGCTCGCCGAGCAGTGGCGGTGGCTGGCGCGCGCTCAGCGGCGTCCCGCCGAGCTTCACCGGGAAACCCAATGTCTGCAGCATGCCGGCCGTGGGGTGAGCCATCTCGATCACCATGTTGCGCGCGACGGACTGCGGATCGGCCAATGCGGCCTTCACGCCGTTGACTGCACCGCAAGGCACTCCCACGCCGCGCAGCTTGTCGATCCACCACGCAGTTGTCTGCTGCTTCACCGCGGCCGCCACCAGAGCTTCGATCTCGACGCGGTTCTTGACCCGGTCTGCGTTCTTCGTAAAGCGCGCGTCCACGGACCACTCGCGATGTCCAGCGACCTCCGCGAACTTTGCAAACTGGCCGTCGTTGCCGACCGCCAGTGCCAGCGCACCGTCCGCACTTGCGAACGTCGTGTAGGGGACGATGTTGGGATGGCCATTGCCGAAGCGCCGCGCTTCGTTGCCGGTCGCAAGGTGATTTGCGGCTACGTTGGCCAGCATTGACAAACCGGTTTCGAGCAGTGAAACGCCGACTTTCTGGCCCTTCCCCGTGACAGCGCGGGCCTGCAGCGCGCCGAGAATGCCGATCGTTGCATACAGCCCAGTCGCGATATCGACGATCGCGACACCGTGCTTGACCGGAGCGCCATCCACGGCACCGGTAATGTGCATCAACCCGCTTTCGGCCTGCAGCACGAAGTCATAGCCGGGAAGTTCGGCCTTGGGGCCGGTCTCGCCGTAGCCTGTGATCGAGCAGTGGATGAGCCGCGGCGTGTTGGCTTCCATCCATTCCGTGTCGAAGCCCCACTTCGCGAGCGTCCCTTGCTTGTAGTTGTCGATCAGCACGTCCGAGCGCTTGATGAGCTGGCCGAGGATCTCGCGCGCTTTCGGCTTCGCAAGATCGAGCTTCAGGCTTCGCTTGTTGCGATTGACGCCGAGGTAGTACGCGGCCTCGCCGCCGACGTGCGGCGGCCCCCAGTGGCGCGTGTCGTCGCCAGCGGGCGGCTCGACCTTGATGACATCGGCGCCCATGTCGCCAAGCGTCATCGCACACAGCGGCCCGGCGAGCACGCGCGTGAGATCGAGAACCTTGAGGCCGGCGAGAGCAGTGGTCATGGTATGCAGCCTCATTCGGCCGTGATCTTGCCTTTGACGATGATTGCTTTGAACACGGCCGACTCGCGCTGCATGCGCGCGAGCAACTCGGCCGGCTTCATCAGCACCGGCATGGAGGCGCCGGCCAGCAGCTTCTCCTTCACGTCGTCGACCAAGAGTGCCTTGGCGACCTCGGCATTGAGCTTGTCGATGATCGCGGGGGGCGTTCCCTTGGGTGCGAACATCGCGGTGTAGCTCGTCCCGTCGACCTCCGGCACGCCACCTTCGCGAAGCGTCGGCACGTCGGGGATGATCGGCGAGCGCTCTGCCGCGGTGTTGGCGATCATGCGGATCTTTCCGCTCTTGATGTGCGGCATCGCCGACTGCACGGCGAGCGCGCCGACCTGCACATCGCCGGCCGCAACCGCTGCCGCAGCAGGCGCGCCGCCCTTGTAGGGCACATGACTGAACGAGGTGCCCGTCGCCGTCGCCACCCACTCCATGAATATGTGTGTGACAGTGCCGACGCCGGCGTGGGAATAGCTGAGCTTGCCCGGCTGCTTCCTCGCATCGGCAAGCACGTCGCCGATGACTTTGTATGCCGACGTTGCCGTAACGGCGATCATGCTCGGCGTGCCGGTCAGCGATGAAACCGGCGCCAGATCGACGAGCGGATCGTAGGCGATGTCCTTGACGAGATGCTGGCTGATCGTGAAATCACCGGAGGTGGCAGCGACCAGCGTATAGCCGTCCGGCGCCGATTTGACGACCGCGCCGACACCGATCGTACCGCTGCCGCCTGGCCGGTTCTCGACGATTACCTGCTGGCCCATGCTGTCGCTCAGCTTGGGTGCGATGAACCGGGCGGCGAGGTCCGAAACGCCGCCCGGCTGGTAGGGCACGATGATCCGGACCGGCTTGACCGGCCATTGCTGGGCAGCAAGGGGCCCAACGGCAATGCCGAAGAAAGCCGGAGCAAACGACATAAGTGCAATTCGAACTCTCATTCCCTTCCTCCTTCAGGTCGGACTCAAGTCGGACGGGCAGCACTAACCGTTTGCCGTACCCGATGTGCGCTTCTCGCCTGCCTACTTCTTCTTTTTCTTCGGCGCTTCGTTGCGGTCGTTGTGAAAATCGTCGAGGTACGTGTCCAGCGCCTTCTTGTTGCGCGCGCGGAACTTGTTGAAGTCGGGCTTCCTCTTGTCCAGGAACGCCTGCATGCCTTCCAGGCTCTCTTCCGTGCCCCAGATGTTGGCGAGCAGCTCCATGCCGTGCTGCCACGACGCGTAGAGTTCGTCGGACTCGTGGTTGAGCGACTTCTTGGTGGCGCGCAGCGTCTGGCTCGAATGCCCTTTGATGGTCTCGCACCACTTCAGGGTCTCGGCCATCAGATCCTGCTTCGGCACGCACTTGTTGATCAGGCCGATCTTGACGGCTTCCTCGGCCTTGAAGGTGCGGGCGCAGAAGATCATCTCGCGGGCAATACGCTCGCCGACGATGCGGGGCAGGTATTGCGTAGCGCCCACCGTCGGGCATGCCGCGACTTTGGCGCCGGTCTGTCCGAACACGCCGTCTTCGGCCGAGATGACCACATCACACCACAAGGCCAACTCGTGTCCGCCGCCGACGCACGGCCCGTGCACCATCGCGATGACCGGAATCGGCAGGCCGCGAATGGTCATCGCGAGCGCGAGCATGCGGTCGTTCCACATGTGGGCATTGGCGCGGTTGAGCTTCATCATCGCGTAGAAATCGCCGCCTGCGGAGAACGCCTTCTCCCCCGCGCCACGTACGACAGCGCATGCGATCATCGGGTCGGAGCGCGTCGAAGACAGAGCGTCGATCAATTCGTCCAGCGTCTGTTCGCGGAAGGCGTTCATCGTCTCAGGGCGGTTGATCGACACCCACGCGACCTGATCCTTCACTTCGAACAGGATATCCTTGTAGTCGCGCTTGTCGGTGTGAGTTGCCGAGGTCTTGTTGGTAATCGACACGATGCGTCCTTTCCTGGTTTTAGATCTGTTCTGCCAAAGCAAGATCTGGCCTCCGGCCTCCCGCCAGCTTCGCTCTTCGTTGAAAAGCCGAAGTCAACAGGCCCCCGCTGCTATGTCAAAATCAGGCGGGGAGCAATGCCATGTTTTCAGGAGCTGGCTTCAAGATACCGGCCTCGATTTGACGCGTGAGTTCGACGACACGGGCATTTGCAGGAGCCGGCCGTCCGCGACGAAGACTCTCCGCGACAACAAGACCATTTATCATGCCGACCTCGCTTGCGCGGTTTTTCAGCAAGTCCTGCAGTACCGTGTTGCGGCCACGCCCCGGTCCGATATCGCTGACGAGCTTGTTGAAGAGCTTTTCGGCCGGCCGATTGGAGCCGGCGAGGTCCTCGGCCGTCAAGCCGAAGATCGGCTCGATGGGGTATCCGAGGTCCTGGCCCGCCCGCATGGCCTCATCGCCTATTTCGATGATCAGTTCGCGCATGCCCGGCAGTTCGATGGCGTCGAGAACCGTCAGGCCGACCATCGCGCAAGGCCCCAGGCACATCGCGTTGACCAGAAGTTTCGTCCATTTCGCGGACAGGATGTTCGGCTTTATCTCGACGCGCCCGACATGGCTTAGCAAGGCTTGCATCTCGGCTAGCCGCGCGTCCGTCACAGGGTCGAGACTTCCGATGCCGATCCAGGTTTTTTTCGGCGGAACGTTCCGCTTGACGCGGCCGGGCGTGAACATTTCTGAAGACAGCTCGACGACACAGCCCAGAGTTCGCGCGGGGCCGATGACATCGAGGATGGTATCCGCCGTCATCGCGTTCTGCATGCCGATCAGCATGCCGTCGGCCGCCAAGTGCGGCTTGATCATTTCGCACGACCAGCGCGTATCATAGGCCTTCATCGCAAGCAGCACGATGTCGAATGGCTCCTTGAAGGTCGCGACATCGCAGAGGTGATGAGCGCGGACCGCCACATGCAACTCCGTCTCCGGCATCGTGATCGTGAGGCCTTTCGCGCGCATCGTCTCCACGTGCTCTGGCCATTGATCGATGAGGACGACATCGAGGCCCGCATTGACGAGGTCGGCTGCAATGCAGCTGCCGTTGGCGCCGGTGCCGAACACTGCAATTCTTCGAGACATCTTGCTCCCCGGTGACTGTCGCACTACGACGGTGTGAGTTCGAGGAAAGCAGTCGTTGAGATCTGCCGCAACAGAAAATCAAGGCCTAGGCCGACATGGTGAATTCTTGGCTCACATGGGGCGCGACAGCCAATAGTCGGGACATCGGTTCACGAGGAGAAAGAGTGGCATGACGAAGGCGAGTGCAAATGCAGGTTCAACCGCCGGTCCAAAGCAGGCACGGGCCGACGTCATCGATGCACACACCCACTGGTATCCGCAGCAGTGGATCGACCTTCTGCTGGCCGAAGGCGAGGCCAACGGTGCGAAGCTCGGCCGTAATCCCAAGGGCTACATCACCGTAGGCATTCCCGGCCTCGGCGTGACGCTGCAGCCGCACTACACCGATATCCCCTCCCGCCTTGCCATCATGGACAAGGCCGGCGTCAAGATGCATGCGATGTCGCTCACCCAGCCGATGGTGTATTGGGCGACACCAGCGCTCGGGCTGAAACTGAGCCAGACCTACAACGATGCCTGCTCGGCGCTCCACCTGTCGCATCCCGAGCGCTTCATCGGCTTTGCGACAGTGCCCATGCAGGCCCCGGAACTCGCTGCTGCGGAGGTCGATCGTGTCGCGAAGTTACCTGGTATCCGCGCGATCTACATGGCCACGCACATCAATGGCCGCGATCTCGACGAGAAGGAGTTCTGGCCGGTCTATCAGCGGTGCGAGGCCAACGCACTGCCGATCTTCTTGCATCCCTTGAATACGGTAGGTGCGGACCGTCTGCGCGGATTCCATCTGCGCAACTTCCTCGGCAATCCCTTTGAGACGGGCATCGCGGCGGCACGATTGATGTTCGGCGGCGTGCTCGATGCCTTTCCCAAGCTCGACATCGTTCTGGCGCACGCCGGAGGCCCCTTCCCTTCGCTGCTCGGCCGCATGACACATGGCGCGGCGGTCCGCCCAGAGACCAAGGACCTGAAGCAGCCGCCGTCGGCTTACGCGCGCCGGTTCCACTACGACACCATCGCCCACGATACCCAGACCTTGATGAACCTGGTGCGTCAGGTTGGCG
>CANJPN010000430.1 GCA_947475855.1 Bradyrhizobiaceae bacterium | reverse complement strand
CCTTACATTCCGGGGCGGCGGCGCGGCGGCTGGTGATCGCGGGGATCGCCGTGCTATCGACGTCGCCGAGCGTCAAGACGGCCGGCGATCAGGGAGGACAACGGAATGCTAGAGGTGGCGATCCGGGTTTCGGTGGTGGCGCTGGGGTTTGCTATTTGTCTCGCAATGCCCGTCGCCGCGCAGACTTCTCAGGTAAAGACGTGGCCCGAGCGGCCGATCAAGCTGATCGTCACGCAGGCGGCGGGCGGCACGCCAGACATTCTGGCACGCATCGTGACGGAGGAGGTCGGCAAGCGGATCGGCGGCAGTTTCGTGGTGGAGAACCGTCCGGGCGGCGGCAACGTCGTGGGCACGCAGGCGGCGGCGCGTTCGGCGCCGGACGGCTACACGTTCCTATGGGCGACGGCGGCGGCGCTCGTCACCAATCCCTACACGTTCAAGGCGCTGCCCTACGATCCGTTCAAGGATTTCGTGACGGTGGGCAAGGTTGCCGAAGGGCCGTTCATGCTGCTCGCGCATCCGGATGTGCCGGCGAACGATCTGCCGGGGCTCATCGCGCATGCGAAAGCCAATCCGGGGAAGCTCAATTTCGCGACGGATGGGGCCAAGAATTTCTCCGGCATGATCGCGGCGTGGATCAACAAGCTCGGTGGGCTCGATATCGCGCAGGTGCCCTATTCGGCGATGCCGCAGGGCGCGCAGGATACGATCGCGGGCCGCGTGCAGCTCGTGGTGCTGGCGGTGCCGTCGGCGCGGCCGCTGATGGAGGCGGGCAAGCTCAAGGCGCTGGCGACGAGCATGCCGAAGCGGGTGCCGGGCCTCGAGAAGATCGCGGCGGTCGCGGAGACGTTCCCGGGGTTCGATCTGACGGGATGGATGGTGCTCTCGGCGCCGGCCGGAACGCCGCCGGCGATCGTGGATCACGTGAACCGCGAACTCGACGCGGTGTTGAAGACGCCGGCGATGGTGAAGCGCCTCGCAGAGATCGGCTTCTTCACGGACGGCGCGGGTACGCTCGCGGAAGCGGCAGCCTACGTGAAAGCGCAGCACGAGGCGTGGGGTAAGATCATTCCGGCGATCGGCATCAATCCGGAGTGATAGGTAGGGGAGGCTGACGTTTTCCTTTCCCCCCCAGCGGCGCTGCGCGCCACTTCCCCCGCAAGTGGGAAGGAAAAAAGGGGAAAGGTCAGTGGACGATCGGGCCTTTGAGCAGGCGAGCGCGGTCGGCGGATTTCACGCGCATGTTGAGCGTGCGGCCGTTGCGGTTGAGCATCATCGGGATCTCGACGCCGGCTTCGCCTTGCGCCCATATCGCCTTGAAGAACGAGGCCAATGAATTCACTTCCGCGTCGCCGACGCTCAACACGATGTCGCCGGGGCGGATGTCGGACTTGCGCGCTGGTCCTCGTCCGGAAATGCCGGCGATGACGATGCGTTCGCCGACTTCCGTCGCGAAGACGCCGAGCCATGGGCGCGCGGGGCCTTGGCGTTTTCCGAGCATCTGCAGATCTTCGAGGATCGGTTTCAACAGGTCGATGGGAACGGCCATATTGACGTCGACTGCCTGCGGCGAGCGTGGCGCGCTGGCGGAAATGTTGGTGCTGCTGCCGGCTTTACCTTGCTGTTGAAGCTGCAGCGAGCCGATGCCGATGAGTTCGCCGCTCGCGTCGATGACCGCGGTGCCGCTCCACGTCGGATGTGCGGGAGCTGTGAAGATCGCTTCGTCCAGGACGTATTCCCAGTAGCCGGAGAATTCCCGCTTGTCCCGGATCTTGGCGACGATCGCGCGCTGGCGGCCACCAGCGGCTGCCACAACGACGGGTTCGCCCACACGCACGGATGCGGAGCTGCCGAGCTTGAGGAATGGTGTTTCGATGCGCGCCAGCGCCTGGACGAGGCCGAAGCCGGTTTCCTGATCGTAGCCCAATACATGGCCTTCGATTGCGCGGCCGCCGCTGAGCGTGATCCAAACCTTCTCCGCCTCGGTGATGAGATAACCGATGGTCAGGACAAGGCCGCGATCGCCGATCAGGACGCCGCTGCCTGTCCGTTCGGTGCCCAGCGTTTCTGCCGTGAACGCATCGGGTGGAACAATCGCCTTGATGCCGACGACGGTCGTCAGCGCCCGATCGAGGTCGTATCCGAAATCCTCGCGCTGTGGTTGCACGACTGCCTCACTTGCCGAAATTCAGCCCCCCAATGGACCCTCTAGCGACGGTCCGTCCGGTGGGCTTTATACCATGATGGATGTGCCGGCGCACAGATGTCAGGTCGGAGAAGGCGGGAATTGAGCGACTGGCGGGACTTCCAGACTACCAGGCAAGCGCGGACATTGCCGCGATTGGCCGGCCGTGGAGGGGCGCGACTGCATGCGCGAGGGTCGCTTCGGTCAGCGTAGGGAGGTGCACCGGGCTGGCGACGAGAACCGGCCTTATGCCGGCGGTCAGGGCGCCGCGAACGTCGGTGTTGATACCATCACCGATACCAAGCGTTGCTGCCTTGGTGACAGGCTTGCCACGTGCGGCCGCGATCATCTCGAAGGCGCGGTCATAGACCGGCAAATAGGGCTTTCCGGCGTAGATCACGGGGCCGCCGAGGTTCTCGTAGAGCGCCGCTATTGCACCGGCGCACGGGATCACGCGGTCGCCGCGTGCGACGGTGATGTCCGGGTTGGCGCAGATCAGAGGCACGCCGCGGCCGGCGGGGCCGGTCAGGCGCTCGCGATAGTCCTCCGCCGTCTCGCGTTCATCGTCGAACAGGCCGGAGCAGACGATGGCGCGGGCGTCTTCCAGGCCGACCATGGTGAGACGCTGGCCTTCGAACAGACCGCGATCGCGGTCGGGGCCGAGATGGCTCAGCGGCTGGTCGCGGTGCTGGGCGATCAGGCTCAGCGTCAGGTCGCCGGAGGTCAGAACGGCATCCCAGGCGTCGCGCGGGACCTTGAGCTTGGCGAGTTGCTCCTCGATCGCGGGAGCAGGACGAGGGGCGTTGGTCAGCAGGATTACGGTGCCACCGCGCTGGCGAAATCTGACGCAGGCGTCGACGGCTGTCGGGAACGCCGCCAACCCATTGTGGACGACGCCCCAGATGTCGCAGATCCAGGCTTCGATGCCGCCGAGAAACGGCTCGATCGAGGTGACGATGGGGACAGGGGCGGCGGCTGATGTCTGGTTCATGAGGAGAGCGTATTAGGCGCTCTCGCACCAGTTGCCAATATCGAGGCCGACATCTCATCCAACAGCCGGGCCCTTCGCCTCCGGCCTTTCCAGGTCATCCCAGCAGCTTACGCAGTTCCGACTTCAGTGCCGGTGCAAGGTCATCGCGGGCCAGCGCGTAGGCGATGTTGGCCATGAGGAAGCCGATCTTGGAGCCGCAGTCGTAGATCTGGCCGTCGAAGCGGACGGCGTGGAACGTCTGGCCGGGACGCTCGCCAAGGGTGATCATCGAATCGGTGAGCTGAATCTCGCCGCCGGCGCCCGTGGTCTGCTTGCCGAGCAATTCGAAGATCTCGGGCTGGAGGATATAGCGGCCTGAAATGTGCAGGTTCGACGGAGCGGTGCCGCGCGGCGGCTTTTCGACCATCTTCGTGATGCGCGACACTTTGGCTTTGGCGTCTTCGACACCTGCGATGCCGTAAAGGTGCGTCTGATCCTGCGGGACCGGTGAGACGGCGATGTGGTTGCCGCCGTGTGCCTCATAGGCCTCGATCATCTCGGCGAGGCACGGCTTTGTTGCGGAATGCAGCATGTCCGGTAGCAGCAGGGCGAAAGGCTCGTTTCCGACCAGTTCGCGGGCGCACCAGACTGCGTGACCGAGGCCGAGGGGGGCCTGCTGGCGGGTGAAGCTCGTCTGCCCGGCCTCGGGAAGGTCGCGGGCCAGCAGCTCCAGCTCGTTCTTCTTGCCGCGTTGCATCAGCGTCTGTTCCAGTTCGAACATGCTGTCGAAGTGGTCCTCGATGACGCCCTTGTTGCGTCCGGTGATGAATATGAAGTGCTCGATGCCGGCCGCGCGGGCCTCGTCGACAACGTGCTGGATGACGGGGCGGTCGACGACCGTCAGCATTTCCTTGGGCATCGCCTTGGTGGCGGGCAGGAAACGGGTGCCGAGGCCAGCGACGGGAAAAACTGCCTTGCGGAGCCGACGCTTGGACGTGGTCATGGGTCTGCTATCTCCGGAATTGCGTGTCGTTTTCGGTGCTGTGGTTGCAATGAGCGGTGGAGCCATGACGGCCAGCCGACTGACTGGCGCGTTTGGAAATCACTCTCGCAAATCGGGTTGTATTGGGCGCCCTGGGTTGGTGATATAGGGTGACATTAACCCAGGTCACATTCACGTTTCATGAACGGTGACAGGCACATTGTGGACGTGCACGCTTTTGGCTAATTACCGGGCTTAACGACGGTCTTGGTACAGATCTTCTCACTGGGGGGGGTACTCCCGGAGCGGCATCTTGGATGATGATAAAGGGCTGAATACATGAGCATTTTGGTCACCGGCGGCTGCGGGTACATCGGCAGTCACATGGTGTATGAGCTGGCCGATGCCGGCGAAAGCGTCGTCGTGCTCGACAACCTGACGACAGGCTTTCACTGGGCCATTCCAGGCGATGCTCGGCTGGTGGTCGGCGACATCGGCGACGAAGCGCTCGTGAAGGAATTGGTGCGCAAGCATAGCGTCGAGGCGATCATCCACTTCGCCGGTTCGATCGTGGTGCCGGAGTCGGTCGCCGACCCGCTCGGCTACTACTTCAACAATACCGTGAAGTCGCGGTCACTGATCGCGGCGGCGGTGGCGAGCGGCGTGAAGAACTTCATCTTTTCCTCGACGGCGGCGGTCTATGGCGCGCCGCGCGAAATGCCGGTGCAGGAGACGACGCACCTCAAGCCGATGTCGCCCTACGGCTCGTCCAAACTGATGACCGAGATCATGTTGCGCGACACCTCGATCGCGCACGACTTCCGCCATGTGGCGCTGCGGTACTTCAATGTGGCCGGTGCCGATCCGCGCGGCCGCACGGGCCAATCGACCAAGGGGGCGACGCATCTCATCAAGGTCGCCTGCGAAACAGCGCTGGGCAAGCGGCCGGCCATGGACGTGTTCGGCACCGACTATCCGACGCGCGACGGCACGTGCATCCGCGACTACATCCACGTCAAGGATCTGGCGCGTGCGCACATGTCGGCGCTGACGCATCTGCGGTCCGGGGCGAAGTCGGATGTGTTCAACTGCGGCTACAGCCACGGTTTCACGGTGTTCGAGGTGATCGAGGCCGTCAAACGCGCCTCGGGCGTCAATTTCAACGTTCGGACTTCGCCGCGCCGGCCCGGCGATCCGCCGGAAATCGTCGCCGACAGCACCAAGATCCGCACGCAGCTCGGCTGGCAACCCCAGCACGACGACCTCGAGCAGATCGTGCGGCACGCACTCGAGTGGGAAGACCGGCTGTCGCACTCCAAGCGGAATGCGCCGGCGATGGCTGTGGGGGCGTAGACCTGCGCGGACGCGTCCCCGTCGCAG
This sequence comes from Bradyrhizobiaceae bacterium, assembly GCA_947475855.1. Taxonomy (GTDB): domain Bacteria; phylum Pseudomonadota; class Alphaproteobacteria; order Rhizobiales; family Hyphomicrobiaceae; genus CAMDPA01. The sequence goes on along the minus strand of CANJPN010000430.1, from coordinate 124 downwards.
GGGAATCGCTTGAAAGCATTCAGGCGGCTCCCCGTAGGACGTCGGCAAGGTAGCCGGTGTTCCATGCCGCTTTTTTTCTTCGTACTTTCAAGCTCGCAGTCGCTTTGGTCGAGCGCATCAGGTT
>CANJPN010000429.1 GCA_947475855.1 Bradyrhizobiaceae bacterium | reverse complement strand
TAAAGCGGCAGAAGGCACTCCCCGCAGGGTCCTTTCGCTCAGCGCAAACAACAGCGGTCAACCCAGGAGAACCAGTCATGGCCAAGGATATGGAAGACGTCGCGAAAATGGGTCAGGCAAACATGGAGCATACCATGAAGGTATGGGGCGAGTGGGCCAAGAACTGGCAGGCTATGACCGCCGAGATGACCGATTATACCAAGCGCTCGTTCGAGGACGGAACCAAGACCTTCGAGAAGCTCACGACCGCCAAGAGCATCGAACAGGTCATGGAGATCCAGACCGGGTTCGCCAAGCGCGCCTACGACGACTACATGCAGCAAATGACGCGCCTGGGCTCGATGTACGCAGACCTGGCCAAGGGCAGCGCAAAGCCGTTCGAGCAGTTCATGCCGACCCGCCGCTGAACGCCAAGTCTAATTTTCTACACTCCAGAGATTTTGAAAGGCCCGGTTCAATCCGGGCCTTTTTTGCGTCGCTTTGCTGGTGGAGCATGCCTGCTTCGACCACCATCGGACCACGCCATTCCGGCCACGACGCACCGCGATGCTCATGCCACACGAACCACGACATCACGAATGGCCCATCACGTCGCCGTCAAGGCCGAGACGAGTGGGCGCGCACGCCCGCTGCCCCCCCGCCACGGACATGAAATCCTTGGAAAGGATGGCGCATGAAACATCGCGCCACCATTCCACTGACCTCGTACATTGCCCTGACCGGGGAGGTTCACTATTCTATAGCGGGACAACAATGGATGGCCGCGATCGAAGCGAACGGCATGCGCATGCTGATGAGCGCGCAACGTACGCCCTTTCAGATCGGCCGACTGATGCATACATGGCGGGTAGCAGCATGATCACGACGCGGATGGCAGGCAAGGGCGGCCCGGGAAAGGGCGGCAACGGCAACGACGAGGAAGGCAAGACCGGGATCGTCACCAAGACGCGCCCCAAGACCAAGAAGCCTTCGCTCTACAAGGTCCTGCTGCTCAACGACGACTACACGCCGATGGAGTTCGTGGTCCACGTGCTCGAACGCTATTTCGGCAAGAACCGCGAGGAAGCGACCCAGATCATGCTGCATGTCCACCAGAAGGGGGTGGGCATATGCGGGGTCTATACATACGAGGTGGCCGAAACCAAGGTCACCCAGGTGATGGATTTCTCGCGACAGCACGGCCACCCCCTGCAGTGCACCCTCGAGAAAGAGTGAGGAATTTTTGTACCGGGCTTCCCGGCGCAAACCAGCAAGGAATTCACCGTGCCATCCTTCTCGCAAAGCCTTGAAGCCGCCCTTCACCGTGCGCTTGAGCTGGCCAACCAGCGCAACCACGAATACGCCACTCTCGAGCATCTCTTGCTCGCCCTCGTCGACGATCGCGACGCGGGCAGCGTGATGAAGGCGTGCAATGTCGATGTCGACAAATTGCGCCGCCGCATCACCGAGTTCCTCGACAACGAACTCGGCTCCTTGGAATCGAAAACCGCCACCGAAGCACAGCCGACGACCAGCTTTCAGCGCGTCATCCATCGCGCGGTCGTCCATGTGCAGTCCTCGGGCCGAGAAGAGGTGACGGGCGCCAATGTCCTCGTCGCCATGTTCGCGGAACGCGAGAGCCACGCTGCATTCTTCCTGCAGGAGCAGGAGATGACGCGCTTCGACGCCGTTCAGTATATCAGCCATGGGATCGCCAAGCGCGCGGGCATGTCCGAGCCTCGCCCGGTGCGCGGTTCCGAAGAGGAGGACGGTGCTACGGGCGAAGGTGGTGGCGGCGAAGGCAAGAAGCAGACACAGGACGCGCTCAACGCGTATTGCGTCAATCTCAACAAGAAGGCCCGCGACGGCCGCATCGATCCGCTGATCGGTCGCGCGGCTGAAGTCCAGCGCACCATCCAGGTTCTCTGCCGCAGGCAGAAGAACAATCCGCTCTACGTGGGCGATCCCGGGGTCGGCAAGACCGCCATCGCCGAAGGCCTTGCGCGCAAGATCATCAAGGGCGAAGTGCCCGAGGTGCTCAAGAACGCGACCATCTTCTCGCTCGACATGGGCTCGCTGCTCGCGGGCACCCGTTATCGCGGCGATTTCGAGGAGCGGCTCAAGGCCGTGATGAAGGAGATCGAGAACTACAAGGGCGCGATCCTGTTCATCGACGAAATCCACACCGTGATCGGCGCGGGCGCGACCTCGGGCGGCGCGATGGACGCATCGAACCTGCTGAAGCCGGCACTTCAGTCGGGCACCCTGCGCTGCATCGGCTCCACCACCTACAAGGAATATCGCCAGCACTTCGAGAAGGATCGCGCACTCGTCCGTCGCTTCCAGAAGATCGACGTGAACGAACCGACCGTCGCTGACGCCATCGAAATCATGAAGGGCCTGAAGCCCTATTTCGAGGAGTTCCATAAGGTCAAGTACACGGAGGACGCGGTCACAGCGGCCGTGGAGCTGTCGGCCAAGTACATCCATGACCGCAAGCTGCCCGACAAGGCGATCGACGTGATCGACGAGACCGGCGCGAGCCAGATGCTCCTGCCCGAAGGCAAGCGCAAGAAGAAGATCACCGTCAAGGAGATCGAAGCGACCGTCGCCACCATGGCGCGCATTCCGCCCAAGAGCATCACGAAGTCGGACGCCGAAGTGCTGTCCAACCTCGAGAAGGACCTGAAGCGTCTGGTGTTCGGCCAGGATCCCGCGATCACCGCGTTGACCGGCGCGATCAAGCTGGCGCGTGCTGGCTTGCGCGAGCCGGAAAAACCGATCGGTTGCTATCTGTTCTCGGGCCCCACCGGCGTCGGCAAGACCGAGGTCGCCAAGCAGCTTGCAAGCCTGATGGGCGTGGAGTTCCTGCGCTTCGACATGTCCGAGTACATGGAGAAGCACTCGATCAGCCGCCTGATCGGCGCACCTCCGGGCTATGTCGGCTTCGACCAGGGCGGCCTGCTCACCGACGGCATCGACCAGCATCCGCACTGCGTGCTGCTGCTCGACGAAATCGAGAAGGCGCATCCGGATCTCTACAATATCCTTCTGCAGGTCATGGACCACGGCAAGCTGACCGACCACAACGGCAAGAAGGTCGACTTCCGCAACGTCATCCTCATCATGACCACTAACGCGGGTGCTTCCGATCTCGCGCGTGCGCCGATGGGCTTCAACCGCGCCAAGCGGGAGGGCGAGGATTCCGACGCGATCCAGAAGATGTTCACGCCGGAGTTCCGCAATCGCCTCGACGCCGTCGTCGCCTTCGGCAATCTGCCGATGGACGTCATCATGAAGGTCGTCGAGAAGTTCATCTTCCAGCTCGAGGCACAGCTTGCCGATCGCGGCGTCACGATCGAGATGTCGGAAGGCGCCTCCAAGTTGATCGCCGACCGCGGCTATGACGAACGCTTCGGCGCTCGCCCGCTCGCTCGCGTCATCCAGGAGCTGATCAAGAAGCCGCTGGCCGACGAACTGCTGTTCGGCAAGCTAGAGCATGGCGGCACCGTCAAGGTGCTCGTGGACGGCGAGGGCGCGACTGCCAAGCTCAAGTTCGACATCATCCCCGGCGAACCCAAAGCCAAGAAGGGGAAGGATAGCGACGAGGACGAGGAGGACGACGGCGAGGAAGAGGCCGCACTGGTCGACGCCACACCGCGTGCCAAGGCCTTGCCGAACCCCAAGCGCCCGCCGCGCTCGACCGGCACAGTGCCAACCGTTCCGCCGAAGAAAGATTAAGTGCAATCCGCCGACTTGAAATTCCAGCGCCACTGGTCGAAAACCCGGTGGCGCTTCTTCATTTCGACCCGCGCATAGCAGCGCCACCAAGAACTACAACGACAACGCCGGTCTCGCGACAGGCGCCTGAGGAAAACGCTCCGATGCTTTCGATCCGTCTCGCCAGCCGGCAGGTGGCATGCGCTTCTCTGGTCGTCTTTGTGATGTGCCTTGCCGCAGCATCATCCCACGCCCAAACGCCCGCCGAGTTCTACAAGGGCAAGAACGTCACGGTGATGGTCGGCGTTTCAGCGGGCGGTGAATACGACCTGCACACCCGCATCGTCGCCCGCCACATCGGCAAGCACATTCCCGGCAACCCTTCCGTCGTCGCGCAGAACATGACCGGGGCGGCCGGCGTGACGATGACCAACTATCTCTACAACGTCGCCCCGAAGGACGGCTCGTACTTCGGCATGATCCAGAACGGCATGCCGATCAGCCAGGTCCTGGGCACGCCCAACATCAAGTTCGACGTCGGCCAGTTCCAATGGATCGGCTCGATCACGCCGACCGTCGAGACGCTCGCGCTCTGGCATACCGCCGGCGCCAAGACGCTCGATGAAGCCCGCGCCAAGGAAATCTCGATCGGCACCACCGGCCGCGGCACGATCACGACCACGTTCCCGCGCCTCTTCAACGAATTCGCGGGCACGAAATTCAAGATCATCTCGGGCTATCCCGGCGGCAACGACATCAACCTCGCGATGCAGCGCGGCGAAGTCGGCGGACGCAACAACACGTGGTCGAGCTGGAAGGTCACGAAGCGCGACTGGCTCGCCAACAAGGAGCTGCTGATCATCGGCTATGCCGGGCCGCAGCCGAAGGACTTGCCCGGCGTGCCGAACCTCGAAGATCTCGCCAAGAACGACGACGATCGCCGCATCATCGCGCTGCTGCTTTCAGGCACCAAGCTCGGCCGCCCGCTGGCTGCCATGCCCGGCGTACCCGCCGATCGCGTCGCGGCGCTCCGCAAGGCGTTCATGGACACGATGAAGGACGAGCAGTTCCGCAAGGAAACCGAAGCCGCCAACATCGAGGTCGATCCCGTTCCCGGCGAAGCGATGCAGAAGGTCGTCGCCGACGTGATGGCGACACCGCCGCATCTCGTCGAGCGCGCCAAGCCGCTGAACGAGTAGTCGGAGCGGCGCGTGATCGGTGCGGTGCGCTTCGCTTACCGCACCGGGTGGCCATGTAGGGTGCGGTAGCCGCGGCAGCGCGTACCGCACCGCCACGCTGAACTGTTGGGCTCAAATCTTGAAGCTCTCCAGCGTCTCCGGCGCGAAAAGATCCGCAGGCTTCAACAGGCGCTTCGAGAGCCCGCACTGATGGTGGTACTTCAGAAACGTCGTCAGCGTCTCGACGTTCTTGTCGAAGCTGTACGGCCAGTAGTCCTCGCCCATCAGCCCCCGCGCTTCTTCCACGTGCGCGTTGAACCACGGCAGCATCCCCGCATGTGCCGCCGTCTGACGCTGCATCTCATAGGTGAGATGTTGCGCCTTGAGGAACGCCTTCATCAGCGACTGCGCGATCCAGCGGTTTTTCTCGTACACGTCACGCTTGATGACGACCGTATGCATGATCGGGAAGATGCCGGTCTTCTTGTAGTAGCCCTTCTCCTCCGCGACGAAATCGGGGAACAGTCGAACCACGTTCTTGCCGTCGAACGTCGATGGCATCCGCGCGGTGTGGAACGCGTCGATCTCGCCCTTGGCCAGCATCTGCGCCAGCGTCTTGTCCTCGGGGATCGCCGTCACCTTGATGTTCCCAGGCAGATCGAGCTTCTGCTTCTCGATGCGCCCCGGCTCCTCCTCGCCGCCCGTGAAGTAGTGCACGCTGTCGACCGGCACGCCGTAGTGCTCGTCGAGGATGCCGCGGATCCACACCGGCGCGGTCATCTGGAATTC
>CANJPN010000428.1 GCA_947475855.1 Bradyrhizobiaceae bacterium | reverse complement strand
GCGGCATCGCAACGCTTGCCACCTTCCTCGATGCCTACACCTCTGCCTCCGGCCGGCACATCCACCCGGAAGCTATCCGCTATTGGCAGATCATGGCCGCAGCGAAATGGGCGACTATCGCCGTGCTGCAAGGCGACCGCTTCCGGCTTCGCGGCGAAGCCCGCCTCGAGCTGGCGCTCACCGGCCTCATGCCGGCCGAGATGGAGCACGACGCGCTCATAGACATTCTCGCCTGGGGCCGCGCCCCGAAGGGAGGCCCCAAATGGCAATGAGACGTATCGCTCCCGACAGCCTGCTCGAATTGGCCATTGCCACCTTGCGCGACGAGCTTGTACCTGCTCTCCCCGCCGACAAACGCTATGCCGCCGCGATGCTGGTCAACGCGCTGGAGATATCGCGCCGCGAAATCGCATCGGATGTCGATCAGCCCATGTGGAAACTGCTCGACGAATACTACGACGATGGCGACGGCACGCCCAAGAAACTCGCGGCTGACATACGCTCCGGCATCGTCGGTGAATCGACGAGGCCAGGCGTCGGCCAGCTCCTCCTCGACATCCTCGAATCCGAACTCGCGATCACCAACCCGAAGTTCCTGGCAGGGCTCGGTTAGAAGCGGCTTACGAAAGATCGGAGAGCAGCTTGTCGCCGGTCGATAGCGGAGCTGAAGAGTTCCAGAAGCGAGCACGAAGCCGCGGCGCAAGCCACCACGATATCGGCAACGATATCGCTATCGTGATCGCGATCATGAACGGCATCAACTCTGCCGCACGATCCTTCAACGGCGTTGCGAGCAGGACGACGGCACCTACGCCGAAGAAGACGGCTTAAACCATCATGAATAAAAGCGCGGCGATCGCCAATCTCGTCGACATCTGCACACCATTGCCGGAGTTCTTTCCCAATCAACGGTGTGGCCCTGTGCGAAGTTCCACGATCCCCGGCTGAAGGTCGACGATCCCGGCAAACCTAGCGTCGGTCGAAAACTCAGCGATCCCGCCCCAACTTTGCGTCCCCGGCCGAGGCGCAAGCCGAGAGCCGGGGCCTTCACGAGCAAAGGCGCTGCACCCGATCGTTTCTCGAACTGTTCTTGCCACGGACTTACCCACGAGCAGTCGAGTATGCTAGACGACGGTGTTTGGCCCCCGATATTTGGACCATGACGGCATGACACACGCCGCCGACGATTTTCGCGCCCGGGAATACGACGTTTTCGTCAGCTACAAGCGGCTGGACGCGGACATTCGCGACATTCTGATCGCGGCGCTGGAGGCCGCCGGGCTCTCGGTCTGGTGGGACGCGAAGCTTCAGAGCGGCAAGTGGCGGCCACAACTCGCCGAGCGCATTCGCTCGACGAAGCTCGTCGTCGCACTGTGGTCGGAGCAGGTCGCGCAAAAGCCGGACGAAGTGGCCGACGAGATGAGCGCCGCCCGCGCGCTCGACCGGCTGATGGCTCTCAAAACCGATGCGGCGGCGATCCCCGGCGTCTACGGCGACGAGAACTTCATGCCGTTCGACGGTTGGGACGATCCGACCCAGCGCGCCACGCAGCTCGCGGCGATCGTCGCGGAGGTTCGCCGCCGCGTCGACGCGCCTGCCTTTGTCGTAACGCCGACCGGAGCCACCGCCACCATCCCCGTCGAGTTCGGCGACATCCCTGGTGCACCGCCGCGACTGGTCGGCCGCGAGGACGAGATGGCGATGCTTCGCGCAGCGTGGGAGAGCAAGCCGCCGCAGAAGGTCAACGCGGTGGTGCTACACGCGCTCGGCGGCGCGGGCAAGTCGGCGCTGCTGCGCACGTTTGCCAACGAGCTGCTGGCGGCCGGTGGCGGCGGTGCCAGGCGCATCTACGGCTGGTCGGCCTATTCCTAGGGATCGGGCGAGCAGAAGCGCGCGGACGCGGACGGCTTCATCTCGAAGGCGCTCGGCGATCTCGGCTTCCAGGGCGAGCTGCCGAAGGACCCGATGGAGCGCGCCCGCGCGCTGGCGAAGCTCGTGCAGCGCGAGCGCACGCTATTGCTGCTCGACGGGCTGGAGCCGCTGCAGGACCCTCCCGGCGTCAACAAGGGCCGCTTCAAGGACAAGGGTCTCGCCGAGCTGGTCAAATTGCTCGCCAATTCGAACCACGGCCTTGTCGTGCTGACCACGCGGCAGGAGGTGCCGGAGCTGGCGGGCCACGGCGCCCTCGTCGTCAACCACCCGCTCGACAAGCTGACGCCGCCGGCCGGCGCGGAACTGCTGGTGGAGCTGGGTGTGCGCGGGCGGCAGCGCGACCTGGAAGCGGCCGTGCGCGAAGTCGACGGCCACGCGCTGTCGGTGACGCTGCTCGGCACCTACTTGTCGGAGGTGTGCGGCGGCGATATCCGGCATCGCGATCAGTTCAATTTTGCCGAGCTGGCGCTGTCGCCGGAAGAGCAAAGCGAGCTGCTGACCGACAAGACCATCATCCCCGCCAAGCGCGCCGCGAAGGTGATGCGCGGCTATCTGGAGCAGTTCGACAAGCTGGCGAAGGACGGGGCGAAGGAGGGCGCGGTGGGCCTCGGCGGGCCGGAACGCGCGATCCTGCACCTGCTCGGCCTGTTCGACCGGCCGGCCGATGGCAAAGCGGTGACGGCGCTGCTGGAGCAGCGCATTCCCAGCCTGACGGACGAGCTGTTCGTGGAGACCAGCACGACGACCACGGGGTGGTGGTTCTGGAAGTCCACCAAGGTCGAGGTACGTGAGCTGACGACCCAGGAGCGCGCCCAGCGCATCCGCCGCGCGAAGGAGCGGCTGCGCAAGCTGAAGCTGCTGTCAGGCGCAAACCCAACCGACCCGCTCGAATTGGACGCCCACCCCATCGTGCGCGCGTTCTTCTCAGGCCGGCTGGACGAGACGGCGCCCGAAGCCGCCAAGGCCGCCCACGAGATCCTGTACCGCCACTATGCGGCGGCCGCGCCGGACCTGCCGGACACCCTCGAAGAGATGCAGCCGCTGTTCAGCGCCGTGCAGCACGGCGTGAAGGCGGGGCAGGCGCAGGAGGCGTATGATGAAGTGTTTCAGCGGCGCATTCTGCAAGGGAATAATCAGTACATGCTACGTGTACTCGGTGCATACGGCCCCTTCCTCGCAACCTGCGCCAACTTCTTCGATCCGCCATGGCGGATGCCCCGCCCTGATCTGGCGCTAGGCAATCGGGCGTGGCTGGTTAGCGCCGCTGGGTTCGCACTAGCGGCGACCGGGCGGCTTGACGATTCGGTAGATCCAAGACGTGGAGGATTGGAGCTGTCCCTCGCTGCGGGTGATTGGCGTGGTGCGTCCACCGACGGTACCAGCTTGGCCACAACGCTGCTGACGCTCGGCCGCGTCACCGACGCCGTGGCGGTGGCCGAGGCCGCTATCGACCACGCTGACCGAAGCAAGGACGAGAACTTGAAGGAGTTCGGCCGGGCGGCCCTCGCCACCGCGCTGACCGCAGCCGGCGACCTCGACCGCGCCGCCGCACTGTTCGCCGAGGCGGAGGCCATAAATCTTGGAAACAATCCACAACAGCCCATGCTCTATGGTTTTCAAGGCTACTTGTACGGCAACCTGATCCTCGCGCGCGGCGGTGCTGAGGACGCGCTCGTCCGCGGTCGCTATCAGCTCGCCTTGGCCCAGCTTGGTCTCGGTCAAGGCATGGGACTTGCGAACATCGGCTACGCCCACCTGCTGATCGGTCGCGCCCAGGACACGCTTGGGCATGCCGAGGCCTCCGCCTCCCTCGACGCCGCCGTCGCCGGCCTGCGCAAGTCGGGCATGATGCGATACCTCCCCCTAGCCCTCATCGCCCGCGCCGCCCACCGGCGCCGCCGCGCTGCTGCCGGAGAGACGGGACTCATCGACAAGATCCAGGAGGACATCGCCGAGGTGGAGGACATCGCCGGCGGCGAGATGAAGCTCGATCTCACCGACCTCGCGCTGGAATGCGCCCGCGTCGCGCTCGACCTTCCCGCCGCGTTCGACAGCCCCACCACCGCCCGCGCCGAGGCCGCACGCCACACAGAAGACGCCGCCCGCCTGATCGCCGAAACCGGCTACTACCGCCGCGACGGCGAGCTTGCCGAGCTGAAGGCCCGCCTCGCCGCGGCGTGAGCGGGCGCGCTCGAACGTAGGTTGGCGCTGCCCCCAATCTCCTGCAACTGGGGTCAGACCCGGCGGGTCTGACCCCGACTAACACCCCTCACACCCGCTCCACGATGCTCAACCCAGCCACCCGGTCGATCAGGTAGAACAACCCGCGGTCGTCCACGGTGATGTCGTTGCTCGACACGCGGGTAGCACCCTTCGCCGGGTCCGGCATGTACCAAGCGACCTCACGCGGCGCCTGCGGGTTACCGATGTCGATGATCCGCATGCCCTGCGCGAACCACGCGAACGGGATCTCGTTGCCGGTCACCTTCTCGCACGGCTGATGGCACGCGGTCATCGTCGGCGACGCCTTGCCCACGATTCCCTCCACCTGGAAGCTCGACACCGGCACGGGGTTGCGCTCGTCCGTGATGTCGACCATCCACATGAACGCGGCGGTGTCGTTCTCCTGGCGGAACACGTCCTCGTCCGCGACCAGCAGATACTTGCGCCCGTTGATCGCATGCGGGATCGGCAACGCCGTATGAGTCGGGCAGACGAACGGCGGCGACCAGTCGAGCCCCGACACGAACTTCGGCTTCGACATGTCCTCGATGTCCAGGATCGCGAAGCCGCCGAGCCAGTAGCTCGTGTAGAGCCGGTTGCCCATGCGCAGGGGATGGTGGCAGCGGTGAGCGGTCTTGTCCCAGGTCGGCTTCTCGCCGCCCGCGATGTGCTGGCCCGGCATCCACCAGCGGCCGACTTCCGTCGGCTTCGTCGGATCCTTGAGATCCATGATCATCATGATGTTGCCGACATAGCCTTCCTGCGTCGGCGACATGTAGACGTAGCGGCCGTCGAAATCGTAGCGGTGCACGCCCACGCCGGCACTCGTCGACCACTTGGTGATCAGCTTGGGCTTCGCTGGCGTCGACACATCGTAGATCCCGATGCCGCCCTGCCAGCCCGACGGGATCGGATTGGTGTCGACATGGTTCAGCTCGTGATTGACGATCATCAGGCCGTTGCCGACGCGCACCTTGTGGCTATGCGTTCCCGGCGGCATATCGAGCGTGGCGAGCAACTTCGGGTTCTTCGGATCGCGCACATCCACGACCGACGTTCCGTGCGGCGACTTCATATGCGCGATGTAGGCGATACCGTTTTCGACCACGACCTGACCGCCGCCGGCACAATCGTAATACCCGGCCTGTCGCAGGCCCTTCCCTGATGGCATGAGCGTCTCCCTCTCGCCGGCTCCCTGCCGGACATGAGGCGAAACATACATCGAAGGCGCGGCAGCGCCACAAAAAGCTGCTCCGCCAGGGCATGCCTGCCCGGCGGAGCGAATTAAGCATAGAGGATCGGCGCAACCCGCGCGCCAAGTGCACGCCACAGGCGGGTTGCGCTTCGCTGACCCGCGCCCCGCGAATAAGTCGGCCGTGAAGTTTGGGGCGATCAGGTTGCAGTCAATGCAGGCGTCGCTGGTGGGGGGCCGGCGAGACGCATCAAGGCGAGGGTCGCAAGCAGGACGCGCCAAAGCTCTCTGAGCCACGCCAGCAGCCTGGCGAAGTTGTAACCT
>CANJPN010000427.1 GCA_947475855.1 Bradyrhizobiaceae bacterium | reverse complement strand
CGCCGATCCCGACGAGCAGGCGAGGCGGTATCCCAGGCTCGCGAAATCGGCGCGCGATAGCGGATAACTGCCAAACCCATCCTCGGGTGCGAAGATCATCAGCGGCGCGGGCAGCCGCTCGCCGACGAAGCGGATGTCGGCTTCGGTGCGGGTGTGCACGAACAGCATATCCGCGCCGGCTTTGTGGAAGGCTTCCGCCTTCCGCACCGCGCCTTCGATGCCTTCGGTGCGCGAGGCGTTGGTGCGTGCAATGATCATCATGTCGGGCGACGTGCGCGCTGCGATGCATTCCTGGATCCGTTGCACCATGAATTCGGTGGGCACGAGGCGCTCCTGGCCGACATGATGATGAAACCGCCGCGGCAGCACCTGGTCCTCGACCTCGATGGCGGCGAAACCAGCGGCCTCGCTCAAACCGACCGTGCGGTGCATGTGGGCGGGATCGCCCCAGCCGCCGCCGGCATCGAGGATGATCGGCAGCCGGCAGACTGTGCGGATGTCGACGGCGACGCGAGCCATCTCCGGCAGCGTGATGTTGGCTTCTGTCACGCACTGCAGCCAGCCGAGCGAGCCGCCGCCGAGATAGATCGCCTTGAAGCCGGCATCCTCCGCCATCCGCGCCATCAAGGGATTGAGCACCAGCGGCGCGACGGTCAGCTCGGGCTTGGCGATCAGTTGGCGAAGTGTTTCCACGGGTGGCCTCTCGAAGTGGGTGGGTTGCTGGCGGCGAGGGTAGTGGAGCGACTGTCGCGGCGCCAGTCGGTCGCACTTTTCGGTCGCTCTTTTCCCTCTCCCCTCGCGCCTTCGCGAGGGGAGAGGGAGAATACCGCCTCCGCAGCGTAGGTCACCTCTCCCACGCCGCGACCTGCCCTTCGAACCACGCGAGATCGCGCTTCCACTCCGCGTTGTCCGGCGACAGCGCGACCATCCGCGCCATGATTGCCCGGCCCTCGCGGAACGCGCCCAGCGCGCGCGCTCGATCCCCCGCCTTCTGAAGCAGCGAGGCGAGCTTCGAATGGCTCACCGCCACATCGCGCTGCCATCCGGCGTTTTGGGGTCGTTCTTTGCGCGGCGTTCTCTGATGGCGAGGGAAGCCTTGAAACTGTGGAGAGCAGCGGGGAGTGAAGCCCGCGGAACAGGCGCACCTCCTCTTTCACGGCCTCGTCGCGAGATTGCGCGACGGCCGTCCACGTTCCACACTGGCGCGAACATCTACAACCGGGATCTCGCATCATGGACCAATCTCTCCGCGACCGCGTCGCGATCGTGACCGGCGCCAGCAACGGCATCGGCAAGGGCATCGCGGAAGCCTTCGCCGCGGCCGGCGCGAAGACGGTGCTCGTGGCGCGGACTGCCGATAAACTGAACTCACTGCTAGGCCGCCTCGAAGCATCGGGCGCGACGGCGATGGCTGTGCCGTGTGACGTGACTCGGGAGGGTGATGTTGCCCGGCTGTTCGCCGAGGTGTGCGCAAAGTTCGGCCGGGTCGACGTGGTCGTGAACAACGCGGGTGTCGCGTCTGGCACGGCGATCGACGACCTGACGCTCGATGCCTGGAACGATGTCGTCTCGATCAACCTGACGGCGGTGTTCCTGATGTGTCGAGAAGCGGTGAAGACGATGAAAGCGCAGACGCCGCAGGGCGGGCGGATCATCAACATGGGCAGCGTGTCGGCGAAGACGCCGCGGCCGGATTCGATCGCGTACACCGCGACCAAGCACGCGATCCAGGGCATGACGCATCAGTTGACGATGGATGGCCGCAAGTACGGCGTTGTCGCCTCGATCATTCATCCCGGTGCGACGTTGTCGAGTTTCACTTCGCGCCGCGGCCGGACGACGGCGGGGGCTGGGGCGACGCCCGACGACTACGTGATGTCGGCCGCAGATGTCGCTCGCGTCGCCGTGCTGATGGCAACGCTGCCGCCGGAGGTGAACCTGTACGAAGCGACGATCCTGCCCAACCAGATGCGGTCGTTCATTGGTCGCGGGTAGTGCTTTGCGCGGTCAGCTTCTGCCGGCCAGCCGCAGGAACCGATCCTGCAGAGTGGAATTGGCTGAGAATGCGCCTGTGAAGCGCGTCGTGACAGCCGGCATTCCCTGCTGGCGCACGCCGCGCGCGGCGATGCATTGATGCTCGGCCTCGATCAGGACGGCGACACCACGAGGCTCGAGACCCTTCTCGATCGCAGCTGCGATTTCGGCGGTCAGCGCTTCCTGCGTCTGCAGCCTGCGCGCAAGAGCATCGACAACCCGCGCGAGGCGCGACAGCCCCGTGACATGCCGGCCGGGGATGTAGGCGACGAAGGCCCGGCCCATGAATGGCGCGATATGGTGCTCGCAATGGCTGAGCACGGGAATATCCTTGAGCACGACGATGTCGTCGTAGCCGGATACGTCGTCGACGAGCGATTCGGAGAGCAGGGCCACGGGGTCCTGGGAGTATCCGGCGAAGTACTCGAGATAGGCCTCTGCCACCCGTTGCGGCGTCTCTCGCAGGCCTTCTCTGTCGGGATCCTCGCCCGCCCATGCCAGCAATGTTCTGACGGCGGCTTCGGCCTGCGCTTGGGTTGGCCTGACCGGCCATGCGGGGGCTGCCGAACGGGAGGGGGGCGCGGCGACGAGAGCGGGGGCGTCGATAGGCAGCTTCTTCAAGGACTTTATTCCCAGCAATTGACGATGGGCAGTCATGCGTCCCGGCGAGACCATGTGGCAAGGGACTCCCCTTTCGGCCCGGCGGTCGCTATCTATAGCACGACTAGCGTGGGCCGATGGAAGCGGTCTCGCGCGCAGAACAGATCCGCTCTACAGGTCGGTTCTCTCGTGCGGAACTTCGGGCTCCAACGCACCGCGATTTCAGTGAGGCAGGGATGACAGCGCTCAGCGAGATCTACAACTCGAAGATAATCGAGCTGGCAGCGGCGATCCCTCGCGCCGAGCGCCTGCCGTCTCCCGATGCGAGCGCAACGGCGCATTCCAAGCTATGCGGATCGACAATCGCGGTAGACATCAAAATCGCGAGCGGCCGCGTTGCGGAATTTGGCCAACTGGTAAAAGCCTGCCTGCTCGGCCAGGCGGCGGCTTCCGTGATGGGCCGCGAAGTGGTGGGTTCCACGCCGGAGGAATTGCATCAGGTCGCCGCGACGATGCGGCGGATGCTGAAGGAAGGTGGCGAGCCGCCCATGGGCAAGTGGGCAGACCTCGCCGTATTGCAGCCGGTCAAGGACCACAAGGCACGCCACGCCTCTACGCTCCTGGTGTTCGAAGCCGTCGAGCGAGCTCTTGCCGATATCGATGCCAATGCGGGCGAGACGCCCTGACAGGGGGCGATGGTCGGCTTCCACGTGACTTCCCCATTCCGTTCCGACAGAGGAGAGGCCAATGCCCGTGATCGAGGATCCATTGGCGCTCCAGGGCCGTCGCGGAACCATTTATCCTGCCGAGCACGCGACCGGTTTCGACGGCCGCGTCAAACGTGCCATGACCGAGAAACTCGGTCTGACGCAATTCGGGGTCAACATCACCACGCTCGAGCCGGGAGCGCGCTCGGCTCTGCGCCACTCCCATGCGCAGGAGGATGAGTTCGTCTACGTGTTGTCCGGCGAGCTGACGCTGGTCACCGACGAGGGCGAGCGCAAGCTTCGCGCTTCAATGGCGGCAGGCTTTCCTCGCGGCGACGGCAATGGACATCACCTCGTCAACAACGGCACGGCGCCGGCGACGTATCTCGAGATCGGCACACGGTCGAGCGACGACGATGTCGACTACCCCGACGTCGATATGAAAGGCGTGAAGCGCGGGGGCCGCTATAGCTTCGTTCGCCGGAACGGGGATCCGTACGACTGATGCTGCGGTATGCAAGCAAGCTCGCGGCGCTCACTCTGAAGCTCCCGATCCATGCCTATCGATATTCATTGAAGGCTTTGATCGGCTGGGATTGCCGTCATTTGCCCAGTTGCTCGGAGTATGCGCTGGAAGCCATCGACCGCAACGGCCCATGGCGCGGGTTCTGGCTGATGCTGTCGAGACTGGTCCGCTGCCAACCGTGGGGAACGTCAGGCTACGACCCAGTGCCCGATCTCACGCGGTGCCGTCATACTCTAGCGCCCTGGCGTTACGGTCGCTGGTCGGGGAGCCATATCGACACCAGCCGGCCACGAGACTGACCCATCAGCAGCTTCCGTCCGCCTGCTCCCAGTCCTGAATGTCGCGGCATGGAGATACGACGAGCGTGCGTCCCCCGGCGATTCCCACCTTCACCCCAGGCCGGCCTTCGATCGAGACGACCTCGAAATCCTCCGATGCCGGTGCAGGAAGTCGCATTTCTGCGAGTTCCTCGATGTTGCCGCGGGTGAAGGTCAGGAAGCGAAGGCGTCGGCGGTCCTGGCTCGGCACCACGATGTCTGGCCTGCCGTCGCCATTGAAATCGGCAATTGCAGATAGCTTGAGATGACGGGATCCGTAAACGTGGTTCGAGACGTCTTCGGCGTCCGCGATCATCTCCAACTTTCCGTCTCGCAGCGTCCAGATCTGCAACTCGCCGCGCAAATGCGGCGTGACGACGATGGCGATGTCGTTTTTTCCGTCGCCGTTGAAATCCGCAAACCCGATTGGATTGAGCCACCGGAACGCGGTACCGATCGGCGGCGTCTCGGCGATGATCTCGAGGTCTTTGCCTCGAATGCCGAGGATCGCCAACGCCGCGCCGGTGCGCTCATAGCTGCGCACGGTGACGATCTCTTCTTGTCCATCACCGTCGATGTCGGCGAGGCGCGGTGTCCGATCTTCGAACACGCTGTCCTTGGGCAGGCGGAAGCGCATCACCTGCTTGCTCGTTGTCGAAATCGTCAGTGCCGTCGGGTGCTGGTCCGTTCCGAAAGGTGAATGGCGGTAGCGACCGGTCGGCTCCGAGAACCACGCGGCAGCGATATTGATCGAGCCGCGCGCGAGATCGCCGTCCTTCAGGGCGTTGTCGCGTCTGGGGCGCTTGTAAGCGTTCGGGTCCGGTTCGAGCTTATACTCGCCTTGATGGATAGTGGATTGGCGTAGCGCTGGCGGGCCGCTCGGCTGGGTCGGGCTTTGGGGCTGCTTTTGTTGGCTCTGCGCCTGTGCAATTGCGAGGCCCGCGAGCATGGCGGACGCGGCGACCAGAAGGTGCTGCAGACGTCGGCGCATAGGTATCTCCTCGCGAATTGAGGAACACCTTTATACGGATTCGGTCCGCGTTCTCACTGGCGTGATCTATCGAGGCGCGCAAACAATACCGCAACGACAATTCCGGTAACGGCGAACAACCCGGCACAAGCGAACATCGCAACGGCCGTTCCGGCATAACTGAGCATCAAACCGACCAGAATTGGTCCCAGCGATTGCCCCGTGAAGAAAAAGAATGCGTGCATCGAATAGGATGATGAGCGGGCACTCGGCGCCAACTCCACAGATTCGTTCTGGATCGAGCTGTGCAGCATCATGTAGCCGAAGCCGGTCACGGCGAAAGCGGCAGTGACACCCCAACGGGGCAGTGCAAAAGCCAGCGCCAGGAGGCCAGCCGCCCCCAACACGCCCCCGGCTGCCATCATCGCCGAGCGACCGATCGTACGCAGCATCCAAGGCAGCGCAACAGTAAAGGCGAGCCCGCCAATGCCGATCGCACCGACCGCGAAGCCTGCTTCCCGGGTGGCTCCCGT
>CANJPN010000426.1 GCA_947475855.1 Bradyrhizobiaceae bacterium | reverse complement strand
TTGGACGGCAGCTTTCCCAGACCAGCCAGCTCGAATTCGTCGACATCTGGATCGACGAAGCGCGAGGTCAACGAAACCTTCTCGCGCAACTCCCACGTCGCCATGTTCACAACGAACTCGCCGGTCTCCTCCGCATTTGTGACGCTGTCCTTGCGTTGGCCGGTACCTGGGCGATTGGAGCCGGAGAAGAACACGAACGGTGGATCGTAGCCGAGCTGATTGAACATGCTGAACGGCGCCAGATTGACTTGGCCGTCGTGGCTCACCGTCGAGATCCAACCGATCGGGCGCGGGACCACACAGGCCTTGAACGGATTGAAGGGCAAGCCGTGGTCGTTCTTGGCGGTCGAATAGAACATTGCTCAGCCCTCCCATCGCGTGCGGCACGAGCCTCGATCATCCAAGGGCCAGCGCTCCTCGATGCTGCCTCAGCGCTCAGCCGGCAGCAAGCTCGCATTTTCTTGAGCATGCTTGGCGGGAACCCTATGGTGGTCTGAACTGATGACGACCGGCTGGGGATGGGTACCATGCGTGCGATGATCAGGTGGACTTGGCGGATCTGCCACGTGGGGCTGGCGGCAGCGCTGCTTGCGGGCTCGTCGTTCGCCGCTGCAGCGCAGGGTCAGGACGCGGTCGCCGACTTCTTCAGAGGCCGCACGATCCAGGCCGTCGTTGGCTTCCAGGGCGGCTCGACCTACGACCTGAACCTTCGCGTCTTCGCCCGGCATGTCGGCAAGCACCTCTCGGGCAATCCGACAGTCATCGTACAGAACATGCCGGGAGCCGGCGCGCTGACCGCAACCCTCTACATCGCCAATGTCGCCGCCCGCGACGGTAGCGTGATCGGCATTCACAATCCGACCAACCTGATCGAGCCGCTGATCAATCCGCAGACGAAATTCGATCCTGCGGCGCTCGGCTGGGTCGGCAGTATCGCCGACGAGCATACGAGTTGTGGTTTCTGGGCCAAGGACATCAACACGCTGGCCGACCTCAAAACCCGGGAGATCGCGATCGGCGCGACAGGTGGCACGGCTGGATCTGCCGTCGAGGGCCGGCTGGTATCGATGATGCTGGGCCTGAAGTTCCGAATCGTCGAAGGCTATCGCGGTCTCGCCGAAGTACGTCTTGCCGCCGAGCGAGGGGAGGTGGACGGCCACTGCGCGCTGTTCCAGTCGGTGCTGACTTCCGAGCAGCGCGACGCCTACAAAGCCGGCCGGATCAAAATCCCGATCCAGATCGGACTGACCAGCCATCCCGATTTCGCCGGCATTCCCAACCTCTTCGACATCGTCGACGAGAAGGACAAGGCGGTGTTGCGGCTCACCATCGGGCAGTGGAGATTTGCACGTCCGATATCGCTACCGTCCGGCGTCGCTCCCGATCGTCTGGCTGCCTGGCGCGCCGCATTCGACGCAACGATGAAGGACGCGGAGTTCGCGGGAGACATGGACAAGGCGGGACTTCCCGTGCGGCCACTCTCTGGAGCCCAGATCCAGCCAATGGTGGCCGAGATGATGAGCACGCCAACGGAGATTGTTGGGCGCGCTCGGGTGTTCATCAAGGGGAAGTAGAGACACCTTCAACGCCGGATCGCCCGCCAGACTTTTTCTGGTGTCAGGGGCATATCGATGTGGGTGGCGGACCCGGGTGGCAGGGCGTTGACGACAGCGTTGACGAGAGCGCAAGGGGCAGCCGTCGTGCCGGCTTCGCCGACGCCTTTGGTGCCGAGCGGGTTCGTGGTGCAGGCGGTGCCGTCGAGATGGACCTGCATGACCGGGAAATCGGCCGCTCGCGGCATGCCGTAGTCCATGAACGAGCCGGTCAGCACCTGGCCGCTGTCGGCGTCGTACATCATGTGCTCCTTCAGCGCCTGGCCAAGGCCCTGCGCGACGCCCCCATGGACCTGTCCCTTGAGGATCGTGGTGTCGAGCACATTGCCGCTGTCGCAGACGGCCGTGTAGGCGACAACCTCGACCTCGCCGGTGCCGGGATCGACCTCGACCTCGGCGACATGGCAACCGTTGGGAAACGAGGGGCCGGTTTCGACCTCGCTGTGTGCATCGAGGGTTTCCTTCAGCGCGCCCTGCTTGACGAGTTCGACGGCGCGCTCTGCGGCTTCGACGAGGCCGATGCGGCGCCCCGTTGCTCCAACCTCGAAGCCGCCGTTCTTGTAGACCAGCTCGGCAGAGCTCGCTTGCAGCAGGATCGCGGCGGCGGCCTTGCCCTTCTCGACGACCTCGTCGGCGGCGACGGCGAGAGCGCCGCCAACCAGCATCGCCGAGCGCGAGGCGACGGCGCCGAAGCCCGGCACGTCGCGGTCACTGTCACCGCACGAGACGACGACGGCCTCCCGGGGGATGCCGAGACGGTCGGCGACGACGTTGCGGAAAACGGTGCGGTGGCCCTGTCCCTGCGGCTGCGAGCCGATGCTTGCGATGACCTTGCCTCCGCCGGGGAATGTGATCGCCGCTGGCTCGTGCATGTGGCCGCCTGAAATTTCGAGGTAGCAGCCGATGCCGATACCGCGCAGTTTGCCCCTCGCCTCGGACGCGGCACGGCGCGCGGCGAAGCCCTGGTAGTCGGCGGCGGCGAGCGCCTTCTCGAAGTTCGCAGGGAAGTTGCCGCTGTCGTACACGCCGCCGACGAACGTCGTGTAGGGCATCTGTGTCGGCTTGATCAGATTGCGGCGGCGGATCTCGGCGGGGTCCAAACCGGTGACGCCGGCAGCTGCATCGACGAGGCGCTCCATCAGGAAGTTCGCTTCAGGCCGGCCGGCGCCGCGATAGGGACCGATCGGTACCTCGTTGGTGAACACGCCGCGGCTGTCGATGACCACGTCGGGGATGTCGTAGACGGTCGGCAGGCAGCCCGAAACGTGCACCGTGTTGCAGAACAAAGCGACGCCCGTGAGATAGGCGCCCATGTTGGCGAGGCCGTCGATGCGCAGGCCTGTAAAGCGGCCGTCGCCATCGATCGCAAGTTCGGCGTTCCAGTGCTGATCGCGGGCCTGGTTGTCGCTGACGAAGGCCTCCGAGCGGGTCGAGCTCCAATGCACGGCACGGCCGACGAGCTTTGCTGCAAGAAGCAGCGCTGGGTACTCTGGATAGCCCGAAGCCTTCATGCCGAAGCCGCCGCCGACGTCGTCGGACAGCACACGCAGCTTGTCCGGTCCAAGACGCATGGCCGTCGCCGTCTGCATTTTGATGCCGTGCACGCCTTGGGTTCCGCACCGAAGCGTATAAGTGCTGCTCGAAGCATCATAGCTGGCGGTGGCGACGCGCGGCTCCATCGAGACGGCGGCGATGCGCTGGTTGAGAAGGCTGACGCGGGCGATGCGTGCGGCTTTGACGAAGGCCAGATCCACGGTCTTGCGCCTGGCGCCACCGGGATCTTCGGGCGCGGACCAGTCGAGCGCGGTATTGCCGGGTGCTTCGGGCCAGAGCTGGGGCGTGCCGGTGGCGGCTTTGCGGGTGTCGATCGCCACGGACAGCGGCGCATATTCGATGGCCACCGTCTCTGCCGCGTCGTTCGCCTGCGCCTCGGTCTCGGCGATGACCAGAGCGACGGGCTGTCCGACGTGCATCACGCGTTCAGCGGCGAGCGCGGGGCGCATGGGGCTAAACGGGCGGGAGCCATTCTTGCCTACAAACGGCACGTTGGCCGTCACGCTCGCAAGGTTGGCGCCGGCGAGGCTCTTGGCCGTGATCACGGCGATGACGCCGGGCATGCCGGCGGCCTCGGTCGTATCGATGCTTTCGATGCGGGCATGGGCGTGCGTAGAACGGACGAACACCGCTGCAGCCGTTCGGGCGGGCCTGACGTCGTCGCCGAAGCGACCGCGGCCTTGCAGCAGCGCCTGATCCTCGATGCGGCCCTGCCAGCCGTCCTCGCGGGTGCGCCAAGGCGATGCCTGCCGATTGGAACCGTCCATTCCCACTATCCTCTTGCAAACGTCCACCATTGCGTGCGGCTACCTATCCAGCATAATTGCTGCGCGGGCGAAAGAGAGCCGAACAGCCGCCAGCCGAGCCTCCATTTTCGATGGCGAAGTCCGGCCGCTGGACCTGTCTGAGACTTGGCCTAGTTCGAAGTTCCGAGCGTTCCCAGTCGAGGCGACACGGATATGAGCAGCGGTATCGATATCGTCGCGTTCCTGGGCGGGACCGCGCTGTTCGGCGGCCTGTCCCACGCAACGCTGACCGCCATTGCCGGGGCGATGCGTCCAGAAAAATTCACCGCTGGGCAGACGATGTTTTCCCGTAACCAGGACGGCGCGGGGCTCTATCTCATCACGGCAGGCAGAGTGAAGCTGTCGGTCATGAGCCAGGATGGGCGCGAGTTGACGCTACGACTTGCCGAGCCCGGCGACATCATCGGCGAGATCGCGGCGCTCGATGCGGGGCCGCGCACCGCCGACGCAGTCGCTGCCAGCAATGTTGGGGCGCACCTCCTCAGTCCGGCCGATCTTTCAAGGCTGATGGACGCGCATCCGGCAATCGCACGCTCGGCTCTGAAGCTCGTCTGTTCGCGGCTGCGCGACACGACAACCCAACTCGAGGAGATCGCGCTCTACCCAATCGAGCGGCGCGTGGCGCGCTTCCTGTTGTCCGCGCTGCATCTGGGAGGCAACGACATGCAGGCCGCTGACGTTCCCCTCGACCTCAAGATGAACCAGACCGAGTTGGCGATGCTCCTCGGCGCGAGCCGGCCGAAAGTCAACGTGGCGCTCGGGGCATTGGAGAAAGCCAAGGTCATCAGCCGGAAAGGGGAGGCCATCGTGTGTCATCCCGCGGCGCTGCGGACGTTTGCAGGGGCGGCATAGAAATATTCTGCCAGTGATCGGCCGAGGCGGAGGACGCCCCATGCACGTACTGCGAAATGCTCCGGAATTACTGCTTTTGCATGCTGCTTCCGGTCCGCCGCGGGAGTGACACGATCGTGCCGTCCCGCGACCCGAATCGTCCGGCCATTTAGGTCTCGTTAGGCGAATCGCCGCTTGAGTAGCCCTCTCGGAATTCGGCACATCAGAGAGCGGCAGGAGGTGTGTATATGGTTATGAGCGTCATCGAAGGTAGTCACGTCGAGGCGAAGTATCCGGAGCTTGCCGGTGCCCGCATTCTGATCACGGGTCTGGAGTCCGGCCATGGCGTCGACATCGCCCGTGCCTTCGCCGAGCAAGGCTGCCGTCTCGTTGTGCAGACGCCAGCTCTCGACACCTTGCTCGAGGTTCTGCTCGAGACGCTGGTGAAGGAAGCCGGCGCCGTTCACGTCACCGAAGGCATCATCGGCGACGAAGCGACCGCGCTCAAGTGCGCGCAGTCTGCGATCGGCGTTTACGGCGGCCTCGACGCGGTGATCAATCTCGCCCGCCTCGATGAGGAGGGCATCGCCGACAACGCGACCGAGCGCGATATCGAAGACCGACTCGCTGCGACGCTACGCGGGCCGCTGCTCATTACGCGCGTGATCGCCAACCGCATGCAACTGACCTGGCGCGAGGGCCTCATCCTCAATATCGTGTCGCAGCGCGGCGCTGCCTCCGACGCAGGGGAAAACCTCGGCCGAATCGCCAACACGGCGGTCGCAGCGCTGACCAAACGCGAAGCTGCGAAGTGGGCTGACAAGGCCGTGCGCGTAAACGCCATCGTTCCCGCGGTTCGGGAAAGCTGTGCGCCTGGAGAGATCGAAGCCGGACTTTA
>CANJPN010000425.1 GCA_947475855.1 Bradyrhizobiaceae bacterium | reverse complement strand
GGCGCGCGTCATCGAAAGCCTCGTCGCCCGACCACCGCGAACGATGCGCATGCTGGTCGACGAGACGAAGCGGTGTCGGTGGTATGGGTCAGTTCAGAGGACGGCCTGAGGCAAGGGGATAGGTATGGGCTTTGAGCAGGCTCGACCAAATACTGTCACCGAAGCCGCGTGCCGTCTTCATTACGCTGGGCACCAACGATGTGATGCAAGGGATTACTGCGCAAGCTTTCGCTCGAAACGTCGGCGCGATCGCCGACCGTCTTAATTCAGAGGGCGTGCACTCCTATATTTCCTATACTCCTCCGGTCGGGGCAAACTATCCTGCTCAGGTACACGAGCGAATACGGCAATTCAACGCCGCGATCGAAACGCTCGCACCTCGTCCGGGTGTCACGCTGGTCGATTTTCGGAGCCCACTCAGCTCCAGTGCCGGGACGCTTCGAGAGGCGCTATCTACCGATGGTGTGCACTTCAATGCTGGCGGCTATTCAATTTGGTGGAATGCGATTGCTGGTTTTGTCGCTCGCCATTGTTCGGGCGAGGCGAAATAGAAACCTGGTTTAGCTTGTTATGAAGCGGGGCAATGCAATTTTTGTCATTTCTCGGGTTTGTTTCACGTGAATCAAGATGTATATGTATCGTGATTGAAAAAGGCTTTCTTTGACCCGGGCGCGGCTGTCGGGTAGGTGTCGCAGCAGTCGGTGTAGATCCGGCGATGGACCCGAGGATGAACGCGGTGACTTACGATGTGATCGTTGTTGGCGGCGGGCACGCAGGCTGCGAGGCGGCGGCAGCGGCCGCGCGGTCCGGCGCCAGGACGGCGCTCGTCACGCATCAGTTCGCGACGATCGGCGAGATGTCCTGCAACCCAGCGATCGGCGGCCTCGGCAAGGGGCATCTCGTGCGCGAGATCGATGCGCTCGACGGGTTGATGGGCCGTGTGGCCGATGCCGCCGGGATTCAGTTCCGGATGCTAAATCGCTCGCGCGGTCCTGCGGTGCAGGGGCCGCGCGCGCAGGCCGATCGACGACTCTATCGCGAGGCGATGCAACGAGAGATCCGCAATCAGGCTAGCCTGGATGTCATCGAAGCTGGCATAGAGGATCTCATCATCGACCGGGATGGTCGCGCTGCAGGCGTCCTGACGGCAGCCGGAGAGCGTCTCGTTTCTGGTGCGGTTGTCCTGACCACGGGGACGTTCCTGAGCGGGATCATCCACATGGGCGAGACGCAAACGCCCGGTGGACGGTTCGGGGAGGCACCGGTAGCGCGGCTTTCCGGGCGGTTGAAGTTGCTGCAGCTCAGCGTGGGACGTCTGAAAACGGGAACTCCAGCTAGACTACTGGCGAGTTCGATCAACTGGGATCAGCTCGAGGTCCAGGAGGGTGATGACCCGCCTATTCCGTTTTCGTTTCTCACGACAAGTATAACTGGTCGGCAAGTTCCTTGCCATATCACAACGACTACGCGCGAGACGCACGACATTATTCGTTCGAACCTCCAGCGTGCGCCGATGTATTCGGGGCAGATCTCGAGCGTTGGTCCACGTTACTGTCCGTCGATTGAGGACAAGGTCGTTAGGTTTGGGGACCGGCAGGGCCATCAGGTCTTTCTGGAGCCTGAAGGTCTGGACGACGACACGATATATCCAAACGGCGTTTCGACATCTTTGCCGGCCGAGGTTCAGGCCGCGTTTCTTCGAACCATGCCAGGACTCGAACGGGTCGTGCTGAAGCGGCCAGGGTATGCGATCGAATACGACCATATCGATCCGCGTGAGCTGTGGCCGACGCTGGAAGCGCGCAAAGTGCCGCGTCTGTTCATGGCTGGTCAGATCAACGGGACGACGGGTTACGAAGAGGCCGGGGCCCAGGGGCTGCTGGCGGGGCTTAATGCAGCGCGTTCGGCTGGCGGGAACGATGGCGTTGTCGTTTCGCGTACCGAGGCGTATCTCGGCGTGATGGTCGACGACCTGGTTACTCGTGGAGTTTCAGAGCCTTATCGCATGTTTACGTCGCGGGCGGAGTTTCGATTGGCATTGCGAGCCGACAATGCCGATCAGCGGCTGACGCCACTTGGAATCCGCTTGGGTTGCGTGAGCAAGGCGAGGTCGGAAGTTTTTGAGGCCAAGGCGCTGGCGCTGGCTCGGGGGAGGGCGCAGCTCGAGGCCTTGAGTTTGACGCCAACGGAAGCTGCCCGGCATGGTCTAGACGTGAATAAGGACGGGCGTCGGCGCACGGCGTTCGAATTGATGTCGTATGCAGGTATCGATGTGGCCCGGATTTCGGCAGTTTGGCCGGAGCTTTCAGGCTTGCATGCCGATGTGGTGCAGCAACTCGAGGTTGACGCTCGGTATGCGGCCTACGTCGAGCGGCAATCGGCTGATGTTGCGGCACTGAAGCGTGATGAGGCGACTCGGATCCCGTCGGATTTCGTATTTGGGCAGGTTTCCGGTTTGTCGAACGAGGTGCGACAGAAGCTTGACCGGCTGCGGCCGGCGACGCTGGCCCAGGCCGCCGCTATAGACGGCATGACGCCGGCTGCGCTTCTGCTCCTTCGGGGGCACGTTAAGCGTGCAGGTGCAGGTGAGAAAAGTCAGAGATTGCCGTGAAGGCCGTTTCTCGAGCTCAACCAATGGACGCCGCAGGGTTTGCTGCTGCAACTAACGTTTCACGTGAAACGTTGAATAGGCTCAACCTATACGAGTCTCAGATCAAGCTTTGGCAGCCGCGCATTAATTTGGTGGCAAGTGCAACACTGGCCGACCTGTGGCATCGGCATTTCTTAGATAGTGCGCAACTTCTGCCTCTCGTTCCTGCCGAGGCGCGGTTTTTCGTTGATTTGGGGTCGGGCGGGGGCTTTCCGGGCCTCGTTCTGGCGATTTTGTTGGAAGAGCGCCGGCAAAGCTGTGCTTCCGGGTTGGATGGTGAGCCCGAACGGCGTTGGCGGTTCGTGCTCGTCGAGAGCGATGGGCGGAAGTGCGCATTTCTGCGCGAGGTTGCTCGGCGCACGGGAGTAGCTGTGGAAATCCTGTCGACAAGAATCGAGAATCCGCAGACTCACGCTAAGCTTGCGTCGGCGGACGTTGTGACTGCACGGGCGTTAGCTCCGCTCGATCGTTTGTTGGATTGGGCTGCCCCATTGTTCGGGGAACGTACGGTAGGTTTGTTTCTCAAGGGGCAGAGCGCGGAAGCCGAAGTCGAGGCCGCGCTTTCTCGGTGGGCGTTCGATGTTTCTTTTGTGCCCAGTGTGACTGCCGCTGACGCCCGCATTGTTGTGGTGCGTAATTTGCGGCAGCGTTAAGTCGCTGAAAACAGGGGTTTCTGGCCATGAGCACCTCTATCGGGGCCTATGCGGGCGTACGCGTCCTGGCTATTGCCAACCAAAAGGGCGGCGTCGGGAAAACAACGACGGCTATCAATCTCGGCACGGCCCTGGCCGCCATCGGCGAGCGTGTGTTGATCATCGATAGCGACCCGCAGGGTAATGCAAGTACGGGGGTCGGGATTGCGTCCGATTCGCGCCGGCTCACGACGTATGACGTTCTGGCGCAACGAGCGACGCTGGCCGAAGCGGCCCAACCGACGGCGGTTCCAAACCTGTTTTGCCTTCCCGCGAACAACGATCTCGTCGGCTTCGACGGTGAGGGCGATCCGGATCGGGCGCGGCTCTATCGGCTGCGTGAGGCCGTGGTCGGGCTGACGGGGCGGCCGGGCGGGTCGCCGTTCTCGTATATCCTGATCGACTGTCCGCCTTCGCTTAATTTGTTGACGCTCAATGCGTTGACAGCCTCGAATGCGATTTTGGTGCCGGTGCAGTGCGAGTTCTTTGCGCTTGAGGGAATCACCCAGCTCAAAGAGTCGATCGAGCAGATCAGGGCTGCGCTCAATCCGGAACTCGAGATCCAGGGGGTGGTGCTGACGATGCACGATCAGCGAACGGGTCTGTCGCGTGACGTTGCCCGAGACGTTCGCGCCTTCTTCGGGGCCAAGGTTTATGAAACGATGATTCCGCGGAACGTTCGCGTGGCGGAAGCGCCGTCGCATGGGCAGCCGATTTTGCTCTATGATTACGACTGCGTTGGGAGCCAAGCTTACATCAAGCTCGCTACCGAGATCATCGAGCGCGAGAAGCTGCTCAAGGCTACATAGGGTAACGTGTGCTTTTTGGTTTTGTTGCGTCGTTCGAATAGCATGCTGGGTCGCTTTTCGTGCGTCTTAGCTTTCGCAGGCGTGGCTCAAGGAAATGGCAGCGATGCAACCACTGCAGAAAAGTCGGCTCGGTCGAGGGCTTGCATCGTTGATTGGAGATAACGCGACGCCCAGGTCCGAATCGAAGTTGCCGCCGGAAGGTGAGCAGCGGATGTTGCCTATCGATCTCGTGCGCGCGGGCCGGCTCAATCCGCGCAAGGATTTTCGTGAGGAGGATCTTGCCGAGCTTGCGGAATCGATCAGGCAAAAGGGACTCGTGCAGCCGATCGTAGTTCGGCCCGATCCGGCCAGCGGTGGATATGAAATCGTCGCTGGCGAGCGTCGCTGGAGGGCGGCGCAACGGGCTCAGTTGCACCAAGTTCCGGCGATCATTCGAGACCTGTCCGATCAGGACGCGCTTGAAATCGCGATCATCGAGAACGTGCAGCGTGCGGATCTCAATGCGGTCGAAGAAGCCGGCGGTTATCGCGAACTTATGGAGCGGTTCGGCTATACGCAGGACCAGCTCGCCGAGGTCATCGGCAAGAGCCGCAGTCATCTCGCAAATACCCTGCGGCTGCTGAAGCTGCCGGTGGGCGTTCTGGATCTCCTGAGGCAGGGGAGTCTTTCTGCCGGGCATGCGCGTGCACTGATTGGCCGTGAGGACGCAGAGGCGTTGGCGTTGCATATCATCAAGGAAGGCCTGACGGTGCGCGACGTCGAGGCGCTCGTGCAGGCGGATGTCGCCGCTGCGGCAGGGGCTGCGAACACGAATTCCGGCCGGCAGGTTCGTGAAAAAGATGCGGATACGCGGGCGTTCGAGAAAGAAATGACAGACACGCTGGGCCTCAAGGTCGAGGTCAAGCGGAGCTCTGGCGAGAGCGGTGTGCTGACGATCAAATACGGCAACTTCGATCAGCTCGACTACATCCGTCAGCGGTTGACCTCGACGGGCGGCGGCTGAATCGGGTCTCGCTTCGATTGGGTCAGAGTGCCGGCATGTCGATGTTGCGACGGGTGCATGCTGCTTCAAGCGTGTTGCGGAGCAGGCAGGCGATCGTCATGGGGCCGACGCCGCCTGGGACTGGCGTAATCGCTCCGGCGCGGTTCAGCGCAGTCACGAAATCGACGTCGCCGACCAGTCGTGACTGACCCTTCCCCAGATCGGTTCGGTTGATGCCGATATCGATGACGATCGCGCCAGGCTTGATCCATTCGCCTTTGACCATCTGCGCCTTGCCTATTGCGACGATCAAAAGGTCGGCGCTGGCGATGACGGCCGGCAAATCGCGCGTACGCGAGTGGGCAGTCGTGACGGTGCAATCCTGGGCCAACAAGAGTTGAGACATAGGTTTGCCGACGTGGTTCGAGCGGCCGACGACCACGGCGTTCATGCCGGCTAGATTGGGGACGGACATGTCGCGTGCGGCTTGTTTCGCCAAGATCAGGCAACCTGCCGGAGTGCAAGGCACCAGCGCGCGCTGGCCGTTCGCGATGCGGCCCGCGTTCAATGGATGGAACCCGTCGACATCCTTGGCCGGATCGATGCCCTC
>CANJPN010000424.1 GCA_947475855.1 Bradyrhizobiaceae bacterium | reverse complement strand
TCGACCAGGCGGTCGTAATCGCGGATTGCCGCGGCATGCTCTCCAAGCGCCATGCTGGACGATGCGCGCGCCCTGAACGCCGTGATGTCGTTGGGCGACAATCTGATCGCCTCGTTGAAGTCGAGGATGGCTGCGCGATGATGGGCGAGCCGCGCATGGGCGAGCCCACGAATGTAATAGGTGGAATGGCTGGAGCGATCCTTGTCGAGCGAGCGGTCGAGATCGCCGATCGCGCCCTCGGCATTGCCGCGCATCAGCAGCACGAAGCCGCGCCCTCGCAGCCCCGCCGCACTGTCGGGCTTCAGCCGCAGCGCTTCATCGAAATCGGCGAGCGCACGTTCTAGCCGGAACAATTGCGTATAGCATTCTCCACGCATCACGAACGCATCCGCGAGGCCCGGATCGATTCGGATCGCTTCGTCGAAATCTGCCGTCGCCCGGTCGCACTGCTTGCGGAATAGGTAGGCGGTGCCGCGAACGACATATGCTTGCGCCGAGCGCGGATTGTTGCGCAAGGCGTCGCCGGCATCTGCGATGGCTTTGTCGTAGGACTTGGCTTCGAGTGCACTGGATGCGCCGATCAGCGCGGCATCGATGTTGCCATCCCCGATGCTCGGTGTCCCCAAGCTAGTCATACCGATACCGGTAGCGCTCGAAATCGCCGGTGCGGCGCGGCCTACGACGACATCCGGGCTTGTGGCCGGCGGCTGTGCGGCGAAGACGAGCATGCCGGATGGCTCCTCCCAGACGTCCGTACGGCCCGGCAGTCCGAGGTAGGGCGACGGCCTGAGCCGCCCTGCGACTTGGGCGAGGCGCGGCTCCAATGCCACCGCCGCATCGAAATCCAAGCGCGACTTGACGCGGTCGCCCGCATGCAGGCGACCATGCGCGCGATGATAGAGGGCGAGCGCATTTTGCGGGGCGAGGCGCACAGCTTCATCGAAGGCAGCGTTGGCCGCGTCGAGCCGTCCCGCGAGTTCGTGCGCACGTCCGCGATTGATGTAGCCGGCGATATGCTGCGGCTTGAGCGTGATGTAGCGGTCGAATTCGGCCAGTGCGTCGTCGAACCGGCTTCGCGCGAGATAGACCGCACCTTTGCCCAGAAGCGCGCTGCCGTTGCCCGGATCGGCCGCGAGCAACGCCGTGAAATCCTGGATCGCCCTGTCGAATGCGCCGTCCCGGAGGTAGGCGACGCCGCGCAGGTATTGTGCCTCCGCAAACCTCGGATTGTGCCGCAGCGCCTCGTTCGTTTCCGCAACTGCGCTTTCGTAGCGGCCCCGCTTGTAGGCTTCGTTTGCACGGCCAAAAGCGGCCTCCGCGGCCTGCACGTCGATCACAGGCGGAGACGGCCGGCTGGTGTTGGCGGGTTGAGGCTGTGGCGTCGCAGGTGCTGGGGCTGTTCCCGGCAGCGCCGTCGTCGGGTTTCGTCGCAACGTGGCGATCGACGTCATCGGCTGCGGACGCACGAGCTTAGGAGCCGCACGTACCCCCGCCTTGGCAGCGGCTGATGGTGCGGCAGCGCCCGGCTTCTTATCGCGCACAGCGCTCATCCAGTCGCCTTCCTGGGATGAAGCAGGAAACGGCAACGCGATGAGCGCAGCAACGGCAGCTGCACAGCGCAAGCAACGGAGCATGAGATCGGAGCCTCGTATGAACGCCGTCGAAACTATCAGGACAACTTGCCGCATTCAACTGGCCCCGTTCGCGCGGCGGGGGCGGATGCTACGTCATGGCGGATGCGACGCCTGAAATAGCTTTAAACCGCGTCTTCCCCATCACCGTTTTCGTCGTCACCGACGCCGGTCTCGTAGTCGCTCGCGATGAAATATCGGTCGCGGTCGAGCTGCGCGACGACGCCGTCAGAGACCAACTCGATCAGCACGCGCCGGAGCCGGTTGCCAGCGAGAGGCGGGTCTTCTCCGTCGGCGCCATGCTCTTCCGGCGGCGCCCGGTCTGCAAGCCGCCCGACGTTGTCGAGCGCCCGCTCGATCTCGACAAACGTCAAAAATGGATCGGTGGTGCTGTGCAGCAGCCTGTGCACCCGCACCTTGGCCGCCATCCAGGTGTCTTCGTCGCGTGCCATAGCCGCCAAGCGTTCATTTTCATCGCGTGCAGCCTTCGTTCGCGCTTCGGCCAACAAGGACGACTGGGCCGACTGGGCGCTCTGTGCGAGCTGTGCCGCTTGCCCAAGCTCGGCGAGATGTGACGAAATGGCCGTAATCCGCTCGTCGAGCTTTTCCGCCAAATGCCTCAGGTCCGCGGACTGCCGCTCGGCTGTCAGGCTCAGTCGCGCCGCCTCGTCCCGGCGTTCGGTCGATGTGCGATATTGATCCCAGCACCACCACGCGACGCCCGTGGCGGCGACAAAGACAGCGATTTCCAGCACGAGATCGAACAATGCTGCCAGCAAGAGTATCTGCTCCAATGTTGCCGGGCGAAATTGCACCGGTTAGCCGCTTGCGTCTTTTCCAGCGCCCCCAAATGGTTAGCAGCTTCCGCGCTATCGGGTCGAGGCGCGTGTTGCGCGCGCAACAGTTGGGGTTATGCAGGGGGTGGTTAGACCCAAAGCGATATTTTGACACTTCCCCCGCCGCATGTCTTATTCGCTGCAGATGAGACGAGGCGCGCGCGAGGGGATCGGGATATGAAGGCAAAAACCGCCAGCTGGTTAGCGATGGGAGCTCTTTTGCTGCTGCCGCTGCAGACCGTGGCTGTACACGCCCATCATCCCACGGGCGGATTGATGCCGAGTTCGTTCCTGCAAGGCTTTCTGTCAGGTATCGGCCATCCGGTACTTGGGGCTGATCATTTCGCCTTCATCGTAGGCATCGGCCTGCTGGCCGCGATCGGCGGCTTCGGCCTCGCATTGCCCGCCCTGTTCGTCGTCGCGATGGTAGCGGGCCTGGGCATGCATCTCGCCGGGATGAATATCCCGTATGCCGAGATTCTCTTGGCGATCTCGGTCCTTGCTATCGGCTTGGCGATCGCACGCGGGCCGCAGCGTTCGACGCCTTGGATCGTCGCTGGCTTGTTTGCGCTTGCCGGCGTTCTGCATGGTTTCGCCTTCGCCGAGACCGTCGTCGGCGCGGAGAAGACGCCGATCGTCGCCTACATCATCGGTCTCGCAATCGTACAAATGTCGATCGCGGCCATGGCATGGCAAGCGTCCCGTGTCGCGCCGGGTAGCAAGCCGATCATGCCCCCGGCCGCAGTCCGCGTGGCAGGGATGGCGATTGCAGCTGTTGGCGTGCTCTTCCTCGGGCTCAATGCTGGCGCTATAATCTGAGCTGTTGCGCACCTCGCCTTCACCGGCAGGTGTCGCGCTTGGGTATTCAAAAACACGCATGAAATAGCGGCCGGACGCACTCTTGAGTGTCAATGTGCGCCGCCGAGGCAATAACCCATGATCCCGAACCTTAGGTCGAGCTCGCTCCTGGATCGTCAAAGCAATAAGCGGTCGGACCCGGAGTATCTCGCTTCGCTGGTTCGAAACGCCGACACCCGCTTCACCGTGCTTCTCGACCACAAGCCGGTGATCGTCTCCAACGAGGCTCGCACCGAGGCTTCGCTGCGCTGGTTCACGCTCGCCGAACTGGTAAGCGCCGGTTTGGTGGTCGCCGATCCCTTCTTTCTGGGCGTTGAGCGCACTGGTGGGGCTGCGCGTTTCGCGGTTGCCATCAACGAGCTTCGCATCCGGCATCTGCCGGCGGCGCTGCAACTGCTCGCGCCCGCTGTCGATCTGCGCTCTCTTGCCATGCAGGGTATCGTATCGAGCGAGGAGGTCTCGCTCGCGGGGAAGGCGAAGGCGCTTGCCCATTGGCACGACAACGCCCGCTGCTGCGGACGCTGTGGGGCGGCCACCCACCTCCGGGACGGCGGCTGGCGCCGGCGCTGCTGGTCGTGCGGTACCGACATGTTCCCGCGCACGGACCCTGTCGTCATCATGCTGGTGGAGCACCCCGACCGGCAAAGCTGCCTGCTCGGCCGCTCTGGCCGGTTCGCCCCGAAAATGTATTCTACGCTCGCCGGCTTCATCGAGCCGGGCGAAGACATCGCCGACGCGGTGCGCAGAGAAGTGATGGAGGAGGCCGGCGTCGAGGTCGGGGACGTGTCGTATCACTCGACGCAACCGTGGCCGTTCCCCCATTCTCTGATGATCGGCTGCATCGCACAGGCGACGACGACCGAGCTGACGATCGACCTTGAAGAGCTCGTCGACGCGCGCTGGTTCTCGCGCGAGGAATGCCGCCACATGATCGAAGGCACGCACCCCGACGGGCTTTCCGGCCCCGGCCGTCAGGCCATCGCGCGCGCGCTGCTTACCGCCTTTGTCGAGGGACGCTCGTGACCCCGGGACGGGCGAACCCAAGGGTCGGCATCATCCTCAAGATTGCATCTGTTCTCGGCTTCACTCTGATGTCGGCCTGCGTCAAGGCCTCGTCCGCCATCGTTGTGATTACCGAGGTCTGCTTTTTCCGGGCGTTCTTCGCGCTCCTGACGATCCTCGCTTATGCCGCATGGAAAGGAGAGCTGATCGAAGCCGTCCGCACCTCGAACCCGTGGGGCCACTTCTGGCGTGGGTTGCTTGGCCTGACCGCGATGAGCCTCAACTTCGCGGCGATCGCCTATCTGCCGCTGCCCGATGCGATAGCGCTGGGCTATGCCGCTCCTTTGTTCCTTACGATTCTGGCTGCGCTCCTCTTGGGCGAAACCGTGCGTGCTTTTCGCTGGACGGCGGTACTCATCGGTCTGTTCGGCGTCGTCATCATGCTGTGGCCAAGGCTGTCGTTCCTGAAGGCCGGCGGCACGACATCCTCTACCGAGACGATCGGCGCACTGTGTGCGATCTTCGGTGCGATGGCCGTGGCGCTTGGCGGCGTCGTGGTCAGTAAGCTCATCGTCGGCGAGCGCTCGACCACCGTCGTCGTCTACTTCTCCGCGATCGGTTCCCTCGGCTTTCTCCTCACCGCCCCGTTCGGATGGACGATGCCACAGGGCTGGACGCTGGTGCTGATGATCGTGAGCGGACTACTGGGCGGCGTCTCGCAGATGGCGATGACCCAGGCCTACCGCTACGCCGACGCCTCCACCGTAGCGCCATTCGAATACACCTCGATGCTGTTCGGCATCGTGCTTGGCTATTTCCTGTTCGGCGACGTGCCGACCTCGACGATGCTGCTCGGCTCGACCATCGTCATCGCCGCCGGCCTCATCGTGATCTGGCGTGAGCACACGCTGTCTCTGAGCCGCGTGCCCTCCCCGATCTGGCCTTGGGCGATGATCGGCGTCGAAAAGCACGATGCGGGCTGAGACGGACATGCCCTACCTCCTAAACATTCCGCCTGACGGCCGGTCTGCGACCCCGCCGCCACATTGTGATCGAAGTGTCGTGGCTGGCTACTGAACGGCGGGGGATTCGCTTCGCGCCGCCGGGCGGTGTTTCGCTGTCCGGTCGGGGAATGGGGACAAGCGGTATGAACGCCGCTGTATCACGGGCCGGCATGACCAACGTTCTGGCGCTCCCATCGGGGACAGAGCTGGTCGGTGATTTCTGCATCGAGCGCGTGCTCGGCGCGGGCGGGTTCGGCATGACCTATCTCGCCCGCGAGATCGCGCTGAACCGCCAGGTCACCATCAAGGAATATTTCCCGACTGATTTTGCGGCCCGCGGCGAAGGCCAGGCTGTCGTTGCACGCGATGGCGAGGCCGCAGCCGATTTCCAATGGGGGCTCGACCGCTTCATCGAC
>CANJPN010000423.1 GCA_947475855.1 Bradyrhizobiaceae bacterium | reverse complement strand
GAAACGATGGCCGGCTTCTGCGATGATGCCACCGTCAGGCCGCCGGCAATCCCGGCCGCCTGACAATCCGAGCCGCGGCGCTCCGGATCATGCCTGTGGGCTTACACCACGTGTTGGGGCACTACCCGGATTGCGTCGAAAAGCACGAGCAGGTCGCGCGCGGAGACGACTGGCGCTATCGGCATGCGGGCACCGAACCCAAGCTGCCGTACAGTTGAGCTGACGGGCAGAAACCCCGAGCCGCGCCACGCGGCTCTCGATGCTCTCGTATCCCAATGTAAAATCGTCATCCCGGCACTCGTTGCCGGGATCCACGGCCCGGACAAACCAACGTCGGACGTAACGCCGCGTGGTTCCCGGGGACGAGCCCCGGGATGACAGCGGATTTTCTACCGGCAGCAACCTGCTCAGGCTCGCAAACGAGACATGCGCAGACAACGAGACATGCGCAGACTCGATCGCGTCAGCTGATTGCGTGTAAACTTGCCGCCGGGAGATAAATCGCGGGAGGCAGGTGCGTGTCGATGGAGCCGAAGTTGGGCGAGCCGACGTCGGTCGGGGCAAATTTCCGGGGCGTCGATTGCGACGTTCACCCGACCGTGCCGGGCATGCAGGCGCTGCTGCCGTATCTCGACGCGCACTGGCGCGAGGCGGTGATCGAGCGCGAGGTGAACCTCGAGTCGCAGAGCTATCCGCCGAATTCACCGTTGAGCGCACGCCCGGATTGGCGCGACAAGAACGGACGCGCGGGCTTGGACGTCAAGCAACTCTGCGATCTCACCCTCGACCGCTGGGGCTCGAGCCTCGCGATCCTCAATTGCATTTACGGCGTGCAACTCCTGATGAGCGAAGACATGGCCGTCGTGCTGTGCCGCGCGCTCAACGACTGGATCGCGAAGGAGTGGCTCGATCGCGATCCGCGGCTGCGGGCCTCGATCGTGGTGCCGCTGCAGAGCGTGGAGCGCGCCGTCGAGGAGATCGAGCGGCGAGCCGGCGACCCGCGCTTCGTGCAGGTCCTGGTGCTCGCGATGGGCGAGGTGCCGCTTGGGCGTCGTCAGTTGTGGCCGATCTATGCGGCAGCCGAGCGGCATGGGTTGCCGATCGGGGTGCATGCGGGTTCGGCCTACCGGCATCCTGTGACGTCGCTCGGCTGGCCCAGCTACTACATCGAGGATTACTCCGCGCAGTCGCTCGGCTTCCAGAGCCAGGTGGCGAGCCTGATCACGGAAGGCGTGTTCCAGAAGCATCCCGGGCTGAAGGTGGTGCTGATCGAGTCAGGCGTCACATGGGTGCCGGCGTTCCTGTGGCGGCTCGGCAAGTTCTGGCGCGGCGTGCGATCCGAGGTGCCGTGGGTCAACCGTCCGCCGGCCGAGATCTTCCGCGACCATTTCCGGCTGACGGCGCAACCGATCGACGGGCCGGAGAACGGCAACGCGATCGAGCGCGTGCTGGAGCATCTGGGCAGCGAGGACGTGCTGCTCTATGCGTCGGATTTCCCGCACTGGCAGTTCGACGGCGACGACGTGATCTCGCGCGGCATCCCCGAGCGGCTGCACCACCGGATGCGGATCGACAATCCCTTGGCGACCTACCCCCGGCTGGGGCTGACGGTTCAGGCCATAAAGGCAGGAGCCTGAGCCATGGCGCGCCATATCGTTGCGAAGGCGAGCGAGGTGCCGGCCGGTTCGCGCAAGCTGGTCGAGGCTGCGGGGCGGCCGGTCGTCGTCTTCAATGTCGGAGGGCGGCTTTACGCCATCTCCAATCGCTGCCCCCATGCCGGCGGAAGCCTCGTACACGGCAAGCTCGTCGGCCTCGTCGAGGCGCCCCAACCCGGCCAATACAGCTACTCCCGTCCGGGCGAGATCCTGCGCTGCCCCTGGCATTCCTGGGAATTCGATCTGGCGACGGGCAAGTCGTGGTGCGACCCGGAGACCGTGAAAGTACGGGCGTACAAAGTCGACGTGGAGCGCGGAGCGAGCCTCGTCGGGGAAGACGATCCAGCCAAAGCCGATGCGCCGCGCAAGCTCGAGACGTTCCAGGTGACCGTCGAAAACGATTACATCGTCGTCACGTTGTGAAGGGTCAACTCGCGTGCACGCAAACACCGATGGATTGGACGCGCCCGCCTTTGACGCGGGCCACATCCTCGGCAACGCGCTCGTAGGCTTCGTGCGTGTCGATCGCGAGACGCGAAGGCGCAACGCCCAGCGCGATCAGGTCGTCTCTCACGAGGCCCGAGCGGTCGGTCCGTAGCTTTGCATCCGTCGACATGGGGCGGCCCGGCCCGAGGCGGCTGCCCAATTCGACACGCTGACCTGGATTTTCAGCCAGTACCTTGGCAACCAATTCCAACTCGGCCCGAGCGCGCGGCTGATAGACCGTCGTACCAGACTTGAACACGACGTTGCGGAACATGACGCAGGCGATGTCGTCGCGGGCGCGTCGGGCATCACCGAGCAGATCGACCAGCGCATCAGGACCGAAGCCCGCGATCCGGTAACCGGCTGCCCAGGACTTGACCGAAGGCTCGGCGGGGGCAGCCGCACGGACTTGCGGCGGCGGCGTAGGCGCAGGAGCAGGCGCAATCGTTGGCTTGACCGGCGCGGCATCAACGGTGCGCGCCGGAGGGGGAGCGGGCGGTGTGACGACAACGGGCTGGCGTGGCGGCGGAACAACCGGCGCAACGATGGCTTCCGGCGTCTTCACCTCCTTGAGCGGCGGAGGCGAAGGCTGGGCGACCGAGGGTGGCTCCACCACCCGTTGCGGCTGGGCGGCCGGCGCGGCGATCGCCACTTCGGTACGAACCGGCGGCGATGGCGGGGCCACGGGCACAGCAGCTTGGGGCGCAGGGAGCGAGGGCGGCGTATCGACAACGACGCGCTTGGGCTCGGGCTTGATTTCCGGCAGCGCTGCCGCAGGCCGAGCCTCACTCGGCGGTGGCGACTTCAGCGGAGCCTCGTTCCTTGTCGAATTCGACACGGGCACCGACGACACGGCCACTGGAACCACAGGCGGTACGGTCGCAACCGGCACACGCGTACCTTCGAAGCCGGGCAACTCCAGCGCATCGGCCCAACCCAAGGCGAACATGCCCCAGACCAGAAGCGCAGCGAAGCCCAGATAGAACACGATAACGCGGAGAAACGCGAACATCTCCTTCACTCCCGGTCACACGCCCCAGCCGCCCCCGCCTGCCCGCAGCTGACGCTCACTCCGGCAATCCGATTATCCACGAATACATGAGAAATTGCCAGCGTATGAGAGAAAGTGTGGTGTACGCCCCCGGATGACGCAGTGCCGACTTCAATGACCCGGGAGGCCCAGGGCCACCCCCAGGAGCAAACTCGGCCACCTACCGCCAAGCCCCTCACCCACAAATCGCGTACGTGGCGCTGCTACAACAGTCCACAGGAGATCAGCCCCATCTGCCGATCAGCCGTTGCCTCGCCTGCAGCGGCACGGAACAGTGGCGATCTCTAATCGGGCGATCATCTGAGGTGGCGGAAATGCGTGGCTTACTGTTGACGTTCGCGGCGACCGCGCTGCTCGCGCTCGCGTCGGCCCCATCCGTTCAGGCCCAATCGAGTAATGGCCTGGCGACGGCTGCGCAGCGCAACTGCCAGACGATACGGACCTGCCGCTTCGACCGAGGGGGCTCAACTCGGGGCTGCCTGTCGTCCTACACCTGCCGCGTGTGCCAGTTCGTGAAGGCGCGGTGCGAAATTGGCGGGCGGTCCCAGAACTGCCAGGAGATGCGCTGCACCTGGGGCGGTTAACTCCCCGCCGCAAGCGCACAGCCGCAGCCAATGCTCTGGCCTGGAACGGGATCCGATTGTGTCCGATCGCCAAAGGCGACCGATTGATCGGATGAAACTGCTCCCCTCTTTTGATCCTGGACCAACTTTCTCAGACCGGAGAATAGCGATTGCGATTCCGTCCGATCGGATGATGCTTTAGCCTGTCCCCATGCACTCGCTCTCGTTCGTATTTGCAGCAGCATTCGCACTTCTGACCTTTGCGGACACGGGCGCCGCTCAGCCGGCCGACGTGGTTCTGGTCAACGGCCGCATCGTCACGCTCGATCAGCAATCGCGGATTGCCGACAGCATCGCCGTGCGCGGCGATCGCATCCTGGCCGTCGGCAGTGCCTCCGAGATGCTGCCGTCGCAAGGACTGGAAACGCGAACCATCGATCTGGGTGGACGGACGGTCATTCCGGGCCTGATCGATTCACACATCCACGCCATCCGTGCAGGCCTGCGCACGACGACCGAAACGAGCTTCATCGGCGCATCGACAATCAGCGAAGCGATGCAACGCATAAGGCTCGCGGCAACGAAAACGCGAGCAGACGCTTGGATCGTCGTGGGTGGCGGATGGACGCCCGGACAATTCGCTGAACGGCGACGCCCAACCGATGCCGAGATTGCCGAGGCGGCACCGGGCAGGCGGGTCTACATTCAACTGTTCTATCGCGCGATCCTGCTGTCGCAAGCCGCACGGCGCGCATTTGGGATCGAGGGTGAAACGAACTTGCCTGCAGGGGCGAAGCACGAGCGGGATGAAGCTGGCCTCCCCAACGGTTGGATCAGCGGGGATACGGGCGCCATCACAACGCTCTACGAACGGTTGCCGCGTCCCAGCGAACACGAGGCGGCCGAAGGCACGCGGCGTTTCTTCTCCGAACTCAACCGGCACGGCGTCACCGGAATCATCGATCCTGGTGGCCACAATCTCGCCCCGGAGGACTACGAGACCCTGATTCGGCTTTGGCAGTCAGGCGGGCTGACGCTGCGCGTCGCTTATTCGATTTCTGCGCCGCGCCCCGGCACCGAGCTCGCCGATCTCCAAGCATTGACACGTTTCCTGCCGATGGGAATCGGCGACGGCATGCTGCGCTTCAACGGCATCGGCGAGCGCATCACCTGGGGCCTTTACAACAACGATACCCCAAGCGAAGCCCAGATCGCTGCCTTCACCGATGTCGCGCGTTGGGCGGCGGGACGCGGACTGACACTGACGGCACACTGGAACAACGACCGCTCGGTTCATCACCTCCTGGACATCTTCGAGCGTGTCGATCGCGAAACGCCCCTGCGCGGGCTGCGCTGGTCGATCGCCCATCTGCACGATGCTTCATCCGTGTCGCTCCAACGGATGAAGTCGTTGGGCGTGGGCTGGCTGATGCAGAACGGGCTTTATTTCGCCGCATCGTCCTTCGTCGCGTCGAGGCCCGGCATGGAGCGCTCGCCGCCGATCAAATCCGCACTTGATCTGGGCGTCCAGGTCGGCGGCGGCACGGATGCTCATCGCGTCATGAGCTACCACCCCTTCGTCTCACTGCGCTGGATGATCGATGGGCGAACCGTCGAAGGACTGCCGACACGCAACCTCAGCGAATTGCCGACGCGCGAACAGGCCTTGCGCCTCTATACACGCGGCAGCGCGTGGTTTGCCTTCGATGAGGGCTCGCGGGGAACGCTGGAAGCCGGCCGGCTCGTAGATCTCGCTGTTCTCGACCGGGACTACCTCACGGTGCCGCTGGCTGAAATGGGCGCGACCCGGTCGCTGCTCACAATGGTTGGCGGGCGGATCGTGCACGCCGCCGGGCCATTCGATGGCGCGCGCTGAAGCCCTGGCAGTCTCCGATGCACATCCGGCCAATGTGCTACGCCGCCTCCATGGCCTTCAGATCCGGGTCGAGGCGAGCGAGCGAAATTCGCGACGTGATCGCCTTCACGATCCGGTTCCAACTGTCCGTGCGATGCCGAATATAGATCCAGCGCGGCTCCAGCCGGCAGCCCAGGTGCACTTT
>CANJPN010000422.1 GCA_947475855.1 Bradyrhizobiaceae bacterium | reverse complement strand
CGGACCCCGCCTGAAATTCTGGAAAAAATCCAGAAGGCAACGGCTGCGGTTCTGAACGAGACCGACTTCAAGGCGCGCTATGTCGATGGCCCCGGCTATACCGGTGTCGGCCAGCCGCCGGAAGCATTCGCGCGCTTCCTCACCAACGACATGGCCTACAAAAAGCGGCTTATCTCGGTGACCGGAATCACAGCGGAGTAACTCCCGCTCAGCTCAATTCGTTTGCGTCGCGACGCCTTCCTGCATCGCAAGCACGTGGCCCGCGAGATAGAGCGAGCCGCAAATCAGAATGCGTTTCGCGCCGTCCACCGCTTCGATGAGCGCGAGAGCTTCAGCGACGCCGGGTGCAGCTTGCGCTGAAATGCCCAGTTCCCTCGCGAGCGAAGCCAAAGCCTCCGGCGTGAACGGCTGCTCATGCGCGCCCGGTATCGGCACCGTTACGATCGACTGCGCCAGCCCGCGGAAATGCGACAGCACCCCCCGCGCATCCTTCTGCCCCATCAGGCCCATCACGAGTATGAGCGGCTTGGGCGCACGATCCTCCAACGAAGCCAGCGTTTCCGAAATCGCGGCAGCTCCAGATGGATTGTGCCCGCCATCGAGCCACAACTCCGACCCCGGCCGGAGCTTCACCGACAGCGGCCCACCATTGAGCCGTTGCATGCGCGCCGGCCACTCCACGCTCTTCAAGCCGCCCTCGATGGCGCGCACGTCGAAGCCGAGATCGGCCATCTGCAAGGCCGCAGCAACCGCCACCCCGGCATTGCCGATCTGGTGCGCGCCGACGAGCGCCGGCAGAGGCAGGTCGATCAACTCGTCCTCGGACTGGAACACCAGGCGGCCACTCTGCTCGAACGCGTCGTAATCCTGGCCCCACTCGACAAGCCGGGCACCCACCCGTCGAGCATGCGCCTGGATCACGGGCGCAGCCTCGTCGTCCTGCCGCGCCACGACACATGTCACGCCACGCTTCATGATGCCGGATTTCTCCGCCGCGATCTTCGCAACGGTATCGCCGAGCTTGTCCGCATGATCCATCGAAACCGGCGTGATGATCGTCAAACGCGGCCGCCCGATCACATTGGTGGCATCCAGACGTCCGCCGAGCCCGACCTCCAGCAAGACCACATCCGCAGGCGTCTCCGCAAACGCGAGAAATGCCGCCGCAGTCGTGATTTCGAAGAAGGTCATGGGATCGTCGCCGTTGATCTGTTCGACGCGCTCCAGCACCTCGATCAAGTGCGCCTCGGCGATCGGCGCCGACTTCGTGCCGCGAACACCTGCAACGACGATACGTTCGTTGAAACGAATGAGATGCGGAGACGTGTAAACGTGCACGCGCAGGCTGCCGGCCTCTGCCATCGCACGCAACATCGCCGTGACCGAGCCCTTGCCGTTGGTGCCCGCGATGTGCACGACCGGCGCCAGCTTCAAATGGGGATCGCCCAGCTTGGCCAACAACCGCTCGATTCGCCCCAGCGAAAGATCGATCATCAGCGGATGCAGGCGCTTCAAGCGCGCAAGCACGTCGTCAAGCTGCGTCATGTCGCTCTCGCAGGAAACTTCGAAAATGCCGGCAACACGCACAAGCGAGAGCCCCCGCCACGCATTAGCAGGCTTTCAGCCACGAGCGACCAAACTCGACTAGTCGCGATCGATCAGGTCCGCGTATCAGGCTTTGCCACTGGCGTCGTCGGACGCGACGTCCCGGCATCACGCTTGGTTGCCTCGACACGGGGTGCGGCCTTGGACGGGTCTGACTTGCCGGCAGCCGCAATCGGCTCGCCCTCGACGTCGACAACATCGCCAGCAGCAGACGTCCGACGCACCTCGATGGAAGCCCCTTTGTGGCTGCCATGGCCGTTCATGTAGCCGGGCGCCATAGACGTCGAAACCCGCGCGCCCTGCTGACGCATCATCAGCCGCGTCAGCCGCGCCAGAGTCTCGCGCAAGTGATGACGATGCACGACCATGTCGATCATTCCATGCGCCAGCAGATACTCCGCGCGCTGGAATCCATCGGGAAGTTGTTCGCGGATCGTCTGTTGGATGACGCGCGGACCGGCAAAGCAGATCAGCGCGCCAGGCTCCGCGATGTGGATGTCGCCGAGCATCGCATACGACGCAGTGACGCCGCCCGTCGTCGGATTGGTCAGCACGACGATGTAGGGCAACCGGGCCTCGCGCAGGCGCTGCACCGCGATCGTCGTACGGGGCATCTGCATCAACGAAAGGATGCCTTCTTGCATCCGCGCGCCACCGGACGCCGCGAACAGAATGAACGGGCACTTCTTCTCGACCGCGCGCAGCATGCCCGCGATGACGGCCTCGCCTGCAGCCATGCCGAGCGATCCGCCGACGAAGCGCATGTCGTGGGCTGCAACGACGACATTCTGCCCCTCGAGCCGGCCTTCGCCGACCAGCACGCTATCGTCCATCTCGGTCTCGGACCGCGCGTCCTTCAGGCGATCCGTATAGCGGCGGCTATCCCGGAACTTCAACGGATCGGCTGGAACCGCAGTCACCAGCACACGCTCGTACTCGCGGTTGTCGAGGATGTGCCGCAGCCGCGCTTGCGCGGTCATCCGCTCGTGATATCCCGACCCCGGGAACACGAACTGATTAGCTTCGAGATCCTTGTAAAAGACCATCTGGCCGGTCTCGGGGCACTTCACCCAGAGGTTATCCGGCACTTCGCGCTTCGGCTCGAGGAAGCCGCGGATCTTCGGCGGTAGTTTATTGATCCAGCTCACGCTTCTCGAGGCTCCTGTCGCTTGCCCGGCATCCGCCCGCCGAACGTCGCATCGAAAATCGATGCATCGAATGAAATCTCCAGACCCGCTCGGTTCCAGCCGTTGGAGGCTCAACCCGCAGCAAGTCCACGCGCCAAGCTCTTGACGACCCCCAGCACACGAGGCGCCGTCTGTGCCGTCCCGTGCCCGTCCGGACCAACCGTATCACGGATCGCATCGACCAGGGCCGACCCGACCACAACACCATCAGCACCACGCGCGATCGCCTTGGCCTGTTCCGGTGACTTTACGCCAAAGCCGACCGCCACGGGAAGCGTAGTCGAAGCCTTGATGCGTTTAACTTGTTGATGCACGGCAGCCACGTCCGGCGCCGCCGTCCCGGTTATCCCGGTGATCGAGACGTAATAGACGAACCCGGAGGTGTTGGCCAGCACGACGGGCAGGCGCTTGGCATCGGTCGTCGGCGTGGCTAATCGAATGAAGCTCAAGCCCAGTTCCATCGCTGGCACACACAACTCGTCGTCGGCCTCGGGCGGCACGTCGACCACGATCAGGCCATCAACTCCGGCCG
The DNA here is from genome assembly GCA_947475855.1 of Bradyrhizobiaceae bacterium. Classification (GTDB taxonomy): domain Bacteria; phylum Pseudomonadota; class Alphaproteobacteria; order Rhizobiales; family Hyphomicrobiaceae; genus CAMDPA01. The sequence goes on along the minus strand of CANJPN010000422.1, from coordinate 2,491 downwards.
CCTTCGCATCGACCAGGAACCGCTCCTTGGGATAGACGTAGATCGGATTATAATACCCCATGAGAATCAACGGTGTAACTGTATCCTTAGCCCTGAAGGTTCTGACCAGCTCCAGCGTCTTCTTCATGTTCTGGCCAGCCTTCAGCGCCCGCTGTGAAGCGAGCTGAATAGCAGGCCCATCCGCCATCGGGTCCGAGAACGGCATACCGAGCTCGATGATATCGGCCCCCGCGGCCGGCAATCCTAGCAGGATCTGCTTGGAGGTCTCGTAATCAGGGTCACCCGCGGTCACGAACGTGACCAGCGCCGCCCGGCCCTTGGCCTTCAGCTCTGCAAACCGGCGATCAATGCGTTCAGTGGTCATGAGAGGGGCGGATCCTGGCTCGGGCCCAGAGCAGTATCCGATCGCTCGATCGCCAAGGCGTTCAAATGATGGGATGGAACTGCTCTAGTCTGATGATTCCAAAACATCTTTATCCGACAGGACAATCGCGACAGCGATTCTGTCCGGTCGGATGACGCTCTGGCTTAGGCTCCTGGCCGTGGTAGTGCCCCAGACGACCGCAGGTCAAGCCAAGCCCGCAGAATCGGTTGCCGCAGGCAGATGGGAGGACCCACCAGCGTTGTTACTTGGATCGCTGCCAATCAGACGACCCGCAAGTGAATTCCAAGCCGAACCTTACTGTGCTTCTTCGACAGAAACCCCGAATAAATCGCGGCATTGCCCAGGAAATGAGGGAGCAGCCAGAAACCGCAACCGGCCCCTGCATACTTTCGGCGAACCCGATCCCTCACTTATCCGAGTAGCCGCATTCGTCGAGAAACTCTTGAATGAGAGGACTGAACGTTTCAGGTGACTGTGGAACCACAGTCGGCTTCGGCAAATGCGCAATCTGAGGAATTGCCCTCAAAATGCGACGCTGCGTGGCGCCAAATGCGACCGCAATTTTGCGGTCCTTCGTTTGATGATTAACTTGTACGTGCATATGTCATTTTCCAGGGTGTGAGCCCTCAAGGGCGGCATCATGCCACCACGGACTCCGGTCAAATCATCCACGCCACCAAATCCAGCCATGCGGTGAACATTCCGGAATCCGGACATCACGGCAAACAGCAAGAATGCTGAGCGCAGCTCGAATAAGCGATGTAAGATGAGGAGGTAGGCGGCACCGGCGCGAAGCGCACACCGCAAGATCTTCAGCGTTACAGTAGCTCTAGCCTCAAGGACACACTAACAGTCCGAAGCTCAAACATATGTAGCCGATTTTCGAAACCATGGCAATGAAATTATTCGCTCGCCGTTCTTGCATCATTTAGCGGACCTTTTCGTCCGGAAAACCCAACCCGATGGCGGGTGATCGGCACTTGCGCCTCACCCCATTTAGTCGATCGAAATCTTGGCGCTTTTGAGCACCGGCTCGATCTGCGCCGCTTCATTCTCTACGAACGCGCGCATGTCGGCTGGTGATCCGCCGACGATCTGCAATCCGAGCGTTCCACTAATCTCCTTTCCGCGCGGGCCTTTCAGAAACTCGTTCACTGCCGAGTTGATTTTCGCGATCACATCTGCCGGCGTGCCGGCCGGCGCTGCCAACCCGATCGATAGCCCGAACGTAAGATCGTAGCCGAGCTCCCGGAACGTTGGCACGTTCGGCAGCTGCGGCATGCGCTCTTTCCATGACACAGCGAGCGCCTTCATGCTGTCGTACTGCGGAATATAAGCCCCCGCCGCCGCCTCGATGTGCCCGCCGAGCAGATCCGTCACGGAACTCGCCGCACCGCGATAGTGCAGGTGCGCAACCGCGATGCCGGCGTGCTGGGCGAAGGCCGCCACGACCACGTGCGGAATAGTGCCCGCCCCGCTGTCCCCGACGCTCAGCTTGCCCGGGTTCGCCTTGGCCCAGGCCACGAGTTCCGCGAGCGTGGCAACGGGCAACTTCGGGCTGACGAGCAGCACATCGGGGATCGTACCGACCATCACGACCGGAGCGATGTCTTTCACAGGATCGTAGCTCAGCGATTTGTAGAGCGTCCGGAAATAGCTGTAGGTACCGGCGCTGGCGAACAGCAGATTGTAGCCATCGGGCCGCGATTTCGCGAGCGCGCCAGCCGCCAGCGATCCGCCGGCCCCGCCTTTGTTTTCGATGACGATGTTCTGCCCGAGACGCTCACTCACGTCGTTGGCCAGCATGCGAGCGACGCCGTCTGTCGGCCCGCCCGCGGGATAGCCCACCGCCATCGTTATCGCCCGGGACGGAAACCCTTGCGCCATCGCGATACCGGAAGAGGCGGCACAAGACGCCGCGGCGAGAGCAGCCCACGCCCCCATCGACCGCACGCCCCCTCGACGAAGTTGCATCATCATCACCCGCATCATCGACATGAGGTCGCGCTCCCGTGAGTACCCCACATTCTGTGGATGCCCATTGCGACGTGTATTTCCCCGACCGTCAAGCCACCCGACGCCGCACATTGCGCCATGCCGCAAGTG
>CANJPN010000421.1 GCA_947475855.1 Bradyrhizobiaceae bacterium | reverse complement strand
TGGGTTCGTAAAGCCCGAGGACCGCGCCATGGCCTACAAGACGATCCTGTCGCATTTTAACGACGAGCAACGTTTTCCGGGGATGATCAAAGCCTCGGTGCAGCTTGCAAGAGCGAACGGTGCACATCTCATCGGCATGGCCGTGATGCCGCCGATCATCATCATTCCCGGTTCAGAAGCGGACGCCGGCGCGGTCATCGAGGATCACCGGACGCAGTACCAGCCGCAGATCGATCATATGCGGGCCAAGTTCGCAGCCGCAATTGCGGAAGGAGGCGTCAAGGGCGAATGGCTGGAACTCGACTGCGAGAATGAAAATCCGTTCGGTGACGTCGGGACTGTCGCCGTTCAGCAGGCGCGAATGGCCGATCTCGTGATTGCTTCTACCGTCAATCCGGCTTGGAGCTTATCGGGCTATCTGGACGTGCCGGAGACGCTGATCATGAATAGCGGGCGTCCGGTACTGCTGTTGCCCAATCCTCCGGTACCCGAATTCATCGGGAAGCGCGTGCTGCTCGCCTGGAACGACAGCCGCGAGGCCGTGCGCGCGGCGTTCGACGCGATGCCCATCCTGAGTGGAGCCGAAAAGGTGCTGATTGCGCAAATCGGTGAGGCGAACAAGCGCGAAGGCGCGCGTGAGAATTCGGCCTCGGGCATCTGCGCGGTGCTTGCCCGGCACCGCGTGAAATCCGAAGTTCTGCCGCCGAATTCCAGTGCGGGAAACATCGGTGCGTCGCTGCTCGAACTGGCGAAGAACAACACAGCCGATCTCATGGTGATGGGTTGCTACGGTCACTCGCGTTTGCGCGAGCTGGTACTCGGCGGGGCTTCGCGTCACGTTCTGCAACATGTACGCGTGCCCGTGCTGATGTCGCATTGATATCAAGGGCGGCGCACTGGCGCCGGGCCGCGGTTGCGGCCTCGTCCCGCTGAAGCGGGCCGTAGGCGTGGCAATCAGAGAGCCTCTCCGTCACTCAAGCGCAACGGCGCCGGGCCGCGGTTGCGGACTTTCCGAAATCGCGACAAAGAATTCGAGCCAGATCTCACGACCCGGCTCGTTCTTTGCGCTTGCTACGCCCGGGTTCAATCAACGGCGACGACGCTTCGCACGAAGAAGGTGCGAAGGACGCCATCCTGTTCCTTGAGGGAGACGTACTCGCCGGGGACGAGCTTGTGCGTATCGAAATGATAGCCGGCATCATCATGCTTCGCGTCACCGCGAATGTCGTAGTGGAATGCCCATGTGCCGCCTGGCTTATGCACGATGTGGCCAACTTCGTCGGCCTCGCCGACCCAGAAGCGCTTCACGCGGCAACGATCACGCAACAGCTTCCAGGCCTCGACATCGATGTGACCATCAGTGTCGAGCGGCGCGATGAAGTCGTAGCCATGCTCGTGGCTGCCTTGCGGGAACTCCGGGCAACGCGCCAGTTCCAGACGCACGCGCTGCAGCATCGCGGAGGCTTCTTCGCCGGTCATTTTCGATGTCTTCGACTTGATCATGGATGGCTCCGCAGTGCTCAGTGGGAAAAGAGGATCGGCATGGTCATTTCGCGCAACATGTGACGCGTCACGCCGCCGAGCGCGAATTCGCGCATGCGCGAGTGCCCGTAACAGCCCATCACGATCAGGTCCGCTCCCCTGTCGATCGCGCGGACGCGGATCTCCTCTCCAATCGTGTATTCGGTGGCGACGATATCGGCGAGATCGACCTTGACCCCGTGACGGGCGAGGGCAGCAGCGATCTCGGTATCAGGCAGATGGCCTTCCGGCAGCGGCCTGCCGTCACGCACGGTGAGCACGTTCACGGCTTCAGCCTGCTGCAGCAGCGGCAATGCATCAGCCACGGCTCGGGCGGCTTCGCGGCTTCCGTTCCAGGCAACCGTTACAATGCGCGGTGGGCGTTCATGCCGGCCGTAGTTCGGGACGATAACCACGGGGCGCCCTGCCCCCAGGGCCAGACTGTCCGGGAAATCGAGGATGTCGCTCCATTTCGATGTTGGATCGGCCTGACTGGCCACGATGAGGTCCGCGGCGTGCGAGTGTTCCAGCACGACCTGCTCGGGGGGACGACGGTCGGTCGTGATCGAGCGCCACTCCGAAACGATCGGCTGGGTGGCCGTCATCTCGTCAAAAATGGCTTTGAGCTGGCGGGCCTCCTCGTTGATCGCGCCACGGATCTGGCCGGCGATTTCAGCTCCAAACGGCAGCGGAATGGGTGGCGTCAAGGGATATGAGGGGAAGACATAGAGACCGATCAAATGCGCCTCGAAGCGCCGAGCAAGTCCGATAGCGAACCCCAAGCAGGCTCGCGCACGGCTCTCGCTGCTCAGGTGCACAAGGATGGTCTTGTAGGACATGCTCGGCTCCGCGGATCGAAGACGCGAACATCGCATCGTGATCCGACGCGATCCTTGACGACGGTCAAGTCATCGAACGGAGGCCCGGATGTTCGGATCCGCACCTGTTACAGACCGTCCAGGCCGGTGTCGTGCCGCGCGCTCGAGACACCTTCTAATCCAGCAATTTCTTGAAGCGCTCAACGACCTCCCTGGGGGTAGCGGCCGTCTGCTCGACGAGCTTTTTCACGGCTGCGGCATCGATGGGACTGAGTGGGAAACTGATCTTGGCCGCATCCTCCTTGAAGGCGGTGTCGGCGACCATGGCGTCGAATCCCTTGCGAAGCGCCGCAAGTCGCGCAGGCTCCGTGCCTGCCGGGGCTACGAAGGGGAAGCCCATGAAGAACGGCAACTCGGCGAACTCGACGAGGGCGCGGTCGTTCGCATCCGTGAGCAGATCGCGGCCGATGGCGGCGTCGGGCAGGTGCGGCAGCAGCGGCTTCGTGCGCGCGAACTGGATCACCACCTTGAGCTTGCCTGCGCTCCAAAGGTCCTTCTGGCCAGCTAGAATGGCGCTCATGTCGATCAGTGTCCCGTCGACTTCTCCGCGTTGCAGCGCGAGCATTATGTCGGCGGCGCCGGGAAAGCCGCGCACGATCTCCACGTTGTATCTGTAGACCTCCTTCAGCATCAGCGCGAAAGTGAGATTGGTCGAGCCCGAACGGTTCGAGCCGAGGTGGATCTTCACGCCGGGCTTCTTGAGGTCTTCGACCGAGCGCAGCTTGCCGTCGGCATTGGCGACGAGCACATAGGCGTCGGTCGCGAACGAGGAGATGCTGCCGAGCCACTCGAGCTTGACGGGATCGAAGCGGGCGTTCGGGTCTCCCATGATCGCGAACTGCGGCACGGAGCGGAGCATGCCCGCGATCAGCGTGCCGTTCGTTTCGGTGGTATTCCCCAGGCGGTTTGCCAACACGATGCCGGCCGCGCCGCCGCTCTGGTTCTGCACGACGACGGAGGGCTGACCGGCGATGTGGCGGCCGAGATGACGCCCGACGAGGCGCGCGGAAATGTCGTAGGCGCCGCCAGGGTTCGACGGCACGATGAGGTTGATCGTGCGGCCGGCATAGAATTGATCGGGAGCCTGAGCGCCCGCAGGCGAGACGGCGCATGCGACGGCCGTCAGTGCGCAGATCGCTGCGCCGAGATGCCGTCGGAAATCGGTGATAGCCAAGCGTGATCCTCCCTCGTTGCGGCTTCCCGCCGCCTACGCCATCCCCTTATAGCAGTTGCCGCGCATCTCGCACGGCGCCCGCGTCAACTGCTCCAGCTTTCGGCCAGCATGTCGCGGAAGCGCTGGCCGGCAGGCGACAGACGACCGGCGCGGCGCTCGACGATGCCGATCGTGCGTTTGATCACGGGATCGCCGATCGGCTTCGTCACGATGATGGGGTGATCGCCTTGCGGCGTGGCGAGCTTGGGAAGCACCGAGAGGCCGAGGCCGCGCTCGACGAGGCCGAGCGATGTCGTGAGATGATTGACCTCGTAGAAGAAGTTGAGGCTGACCTTCGCCTTCAACAGCGCCGCATCGAGCAACTGACGATTGCCGCTGTTGCGCGCGACGCCGATCAACGGCTGTCCTTCGAGATCCTTCCAGGACAACTTGCGGCGGCGTGCGAGCGGGTGATCCGTGCGGCAGGCCAGCACGAAGGGATCGTCGACCAGCGGCGTGAAGCGCAGATCGGGATGGGAACTGCCGGTGAAGTTGATGCCGAATTCGGTCTCTCCACGCGCCACGCTCTCGACCGCTTCGTTCGCCGAGAGATCCAGGATGCGGAAGCGGATGTTGGGGAACTGCGCGTTGAAGCGCTCGATCACGCGGGGCAGGAAGTAGAATGCTGCGGTCGGAACGCACGCGAGCGTGACCTGGCCGGTCTGGCGGTCGCCGACGCCGGTGAGCGACATCAGCGACGATTCGAACTCGGTCAGCATGCGACGCGCCAACGGTTCGAACGAGCGGCCGACCGAAGTCGCCGCCACACGCCGGGTCGTGCGCTCGAGCAGTGCCGCCCCCACGGCTGCCTCCAGCGACTGGATGCGCCGAGACAGTGCGGGCTGCGACAAGTTCAATTGCTCGGCCGCCTTGTGGAAGCCTCCGAGGTCCAGAACCGCCAGGAACGCCCGGAGGTCGAGCAGCTCGAAATTAATGCGCATATCGGATCAATCCATCTATTCTTTGCATTTTACAAGGCCAACCACTGTTCCTATTGGAGCATCAAAATTCGTGATTGATCCGGAAGTCAATCACTCGTGCTCGACGCCTCACGTCCCAGGGAAGGAGACCCCACCATGTTTCATCGCAGGTCACTCCTGTCCGCGGCAGCTGCTGCAGGCATCTCGATCCTCGTCTCGCCGCTCGCAGCGCAAACAAAGTATCCCGAGCGGCCGATCACGCTGCTGTTGCCCTACGCGGCCGGCGGTGGCACCGACGCCATCGCACGGGTCTTCGCCGAAAAGCTCGCGCAGAAGATCGGCGGCAGCATCGTCGTCGAGAACCGGCCGGGCGCGGGCGGCAATATCGCCACGGATGCCGCTTCGAACGCGAAGCCAGATGGCTATACGCTGCTGATCGGCAACCAGGGGCCGATGGTCGTCAACATCCACATGTTCAAGAACATGCGGTCGGACCCCGAGAAGACGCTGGAGCCGATCGCGCTGATCGCAGATGCCGGCCTCGTCGTCGTCGTGAGTCCGAAGAAGTACCCGTTCAAGACGCTCAAGGAACTCGTGGACGAACTCAAGAAGCGGCCGGGCGAGATGACCTACGGCTCTGCCTCCAATGCTTCGGCGAGCCATCTGGCCACACTGATGCTGGCCCACGTTTCCGGTATCAAGGCACGTCACGTGCCCTATCGCGGCGCAGCACCGGCCATCGGCGACCTGATCGGCGGACACGTCGATTTCATGATCACGACGACGCCGTCCGTTCTCGGACAGATCGAGGGTGGCACCCTGACGGCGTTGGCGATTACGAGCGAGAAGCGGTCGTCCGTCCTGCCGAACCTCCCCACCGCGGTGGAAGCCGGTGTGCCGGGTTACGTCGCGTCCGCGTGGTATGGTCTGCTTGGTCCAAAAGGGCTGCCGGCGGATGTGAAGCAGAAGCTAGAGACGGCCGCCGTCGAAGTTCTGCAGACGCCCGAGCTCGCGGCGAAACTGAAAGACGACGGCGCCACACCCTCCGGCATGAAGAGCGACGCGTTCCGCGCGTTCATGGCGAAGGAGCGCGCCACGTGGGCTGAAGTCATCAAGGCGGCCAACCTGACGCTCAGCGAGTAGTTGGGCGATCTCAGGCGGCGGCGAGGCCACCGTCTACGCGCAGGATGTGCCCCGTGATCGCCGCCGCTGCGGGGCTCGCAAGATAAACCACCGCTGCGGCAATCTCGGACTCGTCGGGAAATTTGCCGAGCGGAATGCGCG
>CANJPN010000420.1 GCA_947475855.1 Bradyrhizobiaceae bacterium | reverse complement strand
CCTCGACGTGGTCGGGCATTTCGCGGAAGGAGAAGCGTGTTCCTGCGAGAAGCTTGCTGGCGTTGTCGAGGCGCTTCAAAAGATTGGCACGCCCTGGCATGACGACGGCGGTGTGACCGCTGACGATCTGGGGTTTACCGGTTGGCAAATGGAACTGGCAACGGCCAGCGTTGATCCACATATTGACGAGGCCGACGACTTGATAGGGGTCGCGAGTGAGCCCCAAGCCCACGACGTAGAACGCCGTCGCGAGCTGTTGGTCGGGCACCTGGACGTTGACGTGCTCGAGACTGACGATGTTGCCGACATCTTCGGCGGCGCGGTCGAATTGTGCCACTGGGGCCTCCTGGGCAGGGAGCGATGGCAAACTATAGCATGTCATCGCCCTTCGACGAGACGAGCTGTGGTGTGTCCTCAGCGCAATTGGCGGGTCTTGATCTCTGCCTGCTTGCCGGATGGACTGGTTAGAGCAGCGTCCGATCATACGCGATCGCGGAGGAGGCGACGAATGATCGGATGAAACGGCTCCAATCTACGAACGTAGAGCATCTTTATCCGACCAGCGAATCGCGAAAGCAGATTCCGTATGCTCGGATGATGCTCTGGCGCCGATTCTTCAAGGCCGAGCGCACGGGGCTGGGATGCCCAGGCTTCAATCAGTATGCCCAATTGTTGTGCGGCTTCGCCGCGCCGGTGCAAGATGATCGTGCGAAAGCCTTTGGGTAAGTCGTTGTGAGCGTTTGTAAACCCGCAAATGCTCTCGGGCTGGAACGCAACTTGCTCTCAGGAGCGGGCGAACAATGCGTGCAAGGGGGAGAATTCATGCGTCCACTGCCACCTTACAATTTCCGTCCGGCAAGGCGACTGCCGGAGACGCGAACGGGTGCGGGAACTTCGGCCAGCATTCGTGTGCTGGCTGAGAGTTTGTCGAAGGACATGTCGGTGAGGTCGGGCAGGCTCTCGCTCAAACCCGAAGGAAGCCGTGAGAAACCGCAGCTCAAGGTTTTGGGGCGGGAGTAAGCGGTGGCGCAGTCAGCCGAGGTTTTTCAGTCGTAGGGCGGGCAAGCGAGCGCCCCGCCTTTACAAATGGCATCGCGCGCATCGCGGCTCGGCAGGTTGCGCGCTGATACGCTTGCCTGCCCTACGAAGCAGTTCAGCCGCCCGTCACGCTCATGTGGCGGCCGACGGCAGGGCGTTTCGTGCGGCGGTCGATGATGAAGTCGTGGCCTTTTGGCTTTCGGCCGATGGCTTCGTCGATGGCGGTCATCAGCTTGTCGTTGTCTGTCGACGCACGCAGTGGTCCGCGCAGGTCTGCTGCGTCTTCCTGGCCCAGGCACATGTACAGCGTGCCAGTGCAGGTGAGGCGCACCCGGTTGCAGCTTTCGCAGAAATTGTGGGTCATCGGGGTGATGAAGCCGAGGCGGCCGCCGGTTTCCTTGATCTCGACATAGCGGGCCGGTCCGCCGGTCTTGTAGGGGATATCGGTCAGCGTGAACTTGTCGAGCAGGCGCGCGCGCACGATCGACAGTGGCAGAAACTGCTCGGTTCGGTCGCCGTCGATGTCGCCGAGGGGCATCGTTTCGATCAGCGTGAGGTCGTACCCACGACCGTGGGCGAAGCGGACCAGATCCTCGATCTCATGTTCGTTGACGCCCTTGAGCGCCACCGCGTTGATCTTGACCTTCAAGCCTGCCTTGTCGGCGGCATCGAGGCCGCTGGTGACCTGCTCGAGTTCGCCCCAGCGGGTGATCGCCTTGAATTTGTTGGCATCGAGCGTATCGAGGGAAACATTGATGCGCTCGACGCCGCACGCCTTTAAGTCGGCAGCGTAGCGGGCGAGCTGACTGGCGTTGGTCGTCAGGGTCAATTCTTCAAGGGCACCAGTGTCGAGGTGCCGGCCAAGGGCTTTGAAAAGCCACATGATATTCTTCCGCACCAGGGGTTCCCCACCGGTGATGCGCAGTTTGCGAACGCCGCGCGTGACGAATGCAGAGCAGAGCCGGTCGAGTTCTTCGAGGGTGAGCAGCTCCTTCTTCGGCAGGAACGTCATGTGCTCGGACATACAGTAGACGCAGCGAAAGTCGCAGCGATCCGTAACGGATACGCGGAGGTACGTCACTGCGCGCCCATGCGGGTCGATCATCGGCTGGATTGCCGAACTGGCTGGGCTATCGAGCACTGCTTGCCTCCACTTATCCGCTCTGATGCGAGCGCAGTCCTGAGCAGCTCGGCCCGGTCCACGAACGCCATCAGTCGCCGACGAGCCGCGCTCGGGGCGATTTGGATTACATTAGCCTCCGGGGGCCGCAAATCAAGGCTGGTGGCGAAACGCGCGATGTCACTGCGCCATCACTTCAATCTGCGTCGTCTCGCCGGGTCTGACGGCGAAGGTGCGCCTGAATGTTTCGCCCTGGCTTCGCGCGCTGACGGTGTATGTGCCCGGCGCGAGCAAATGGGTCGGCAGAGCGCCGGCGCTCTCCTTAACGATGTCGCCCTGGCGGTTGATGATGCTCCATTGGGTATCGGCGATCGCTTCGCCGCCGCTCCGGCGTACGAGCTTCAGGGTTACCCGAGAGGCTTGATGGATGACCGTCGCCTCGGTGAGCTTGCCGGGTTCCACGGTGAGGTCGGCCTGGACTACAGCGTTCGCGTCACCATAGGTGGAAACGAGCTGGTAGACGCCGGAATTGAGGCGGAACTGGCGGCCTGGGCGGGCTCCCGAAATGACTTTGAGGCGCTGGCCGAATTGATCACGCTCGTCGGAAAGCACGTCGAACGCTACGGCGTTTGCCGGGGCGGGCTGGTTCGCTCCCAGGAGGGCGGTTACTCTCAAAAGGCCGACATTGAGCAGGAATTGTTCAGTTGATGGGGTGCCCGGCATAACAGTGATGCGCCGGGTCACGTTTGCCCGCCCGTATGCGACGTTGACCAGATACTCGCCCGGGGCGAGTTGAAGCACGGGGGAGGCGTCGCGATGCGTGGCCGTGATGCGTGGCTTGCCGTCAGCGCCGCGGGCACCGAATACGCGCCAAACCAAGCTGTTCTCTATCCGCTGGCCATCTTCGGTAACGAGGGCGACGAGCGTGACGCGGCCTTGCGGACCGGTGCTGGCTGCGGGTTCGGGGAGTGCTGGAGGGCGCTGGCCCTTGTTTGGATCGTCGGCGATAGCGCCGCGAAGCAGGTCCAAGCCGAATGAGCTCGGGGGCTGTTGCTGTGCTTTCACGGAGGGAATTGCCAAGGACAGCAAGAGGCACAGGCATGCCAAGCGTCGCCACGTGCTTGTGCCGGCGCGGAACACTGCTTGCGTTTGTCGGCCCTTCTGCTTCATCCACCAACCTCGATCACGCGGCTGTCGCCGGACCGGACGTCGAACGACTGCTCGACGGTGCGATCGCGCAGCTCCGCGCGTGCCCTATAGCGGCCCGGCCCCAGTGCCATCATCGGTTCGGCCTGGCCGGTGCGCCAAACCGCTTCGCCACGATCACTGAAGATCTGCCAATAGACATCGCCGAAACCAAGGCCAGCGTTGGTGCCGGATAGTTTCAACTGTATTCCGCCGGCGCCCGTATCGAGTTCGATCTGCTGATCGGGCGGTGAGGCGCGGACATCGATTTCGCGCAAGGCGACGGCGTTCTGGCCGCCGATTCGGGCCTCGATCCGATAACGTCCCGGCGAAACTACGAAAATTGGTTCTGCCTCGCCCCATCGGTGCATCGAACGTGTGGGAATGTCGATACGCTCGATCCGATAGAAGATCGGCATGCCACGGGGGAAGGCCGTACCGATACGGCTGATCAGTCGCAGGCGGACGCTGCTCAGAACGCCGGCGCGGCGGACAGTTTCGCCTGGTTTGATCTGGATTCGGTCGCGTTGTTCGGCACCGGCCCGGCGCACTGTCAGCAAATAGGAACCAGCGGGCAGGGTGAGATCCAGGCGATTGGCTTGAACGCGATAGACCTCGCGGCGGCCGGCGGTACTTTCGGGATCGTCGGTTTCAAGGACGATCTGGGTGGAGGCGTGGGCCTCTGCTGGAGCCGTTGATTGCTCCTCGACGATGAGGTGGCCGGCTTCGAGAGGGATAACGGCATCGCCGGTGACGCCTTGTCCGACGGTCAGCACGCGGTCGGCCGTTGCAAGGCCGGCGGTCGCGCTGACGCGGTAGCTGCCCGGCGGTACCACCAGATCATGTGCACCGGCACGAGCCACCCAGAGCGGGGTGTTCGTGGAACCGACGCTGGAGACCTCGAGGGTGGTTTCTGGAGCGGCGGCAGCACCTTTGGTCTGCGGAGCTGCAATATTCAGGAGAGCAGCGTTGAGATCTACAGGGGCCAGCGTGGGGCCGCTTCCTATAATCTCAACAGTGCGGCGTACAGCGACGAGGCCGGACTTGGCTTCGATCTCGTAGCGGCCGTTGGGCAGCTGGCGGCTGAGCGTGGGAGCTGTCGCTTCTACGACCAGGGTGCGATTGCTCGCCGTTTCAGGGGTGTCCTGTTCGGCCGCGCGGGGCTGATCGGCCCTCCAGATGCGCCACGACGTAGGCGCCCAGAGCGGCGGGGCGCTGTCGTTGAGACGCGCGGAGACGTGAAGACCTGGCTGGGTCGTATCGAAGCTCGGCGGGCTGCCGGCGGCTAATGGCCGGCGGGCTGCCGCGATCGGGGCAGGTGCTGCTTTCGTCGAGGGGGCGACGGCAACGGATGCGGGCTGGGGGGCGCTGCGGCGTTGGTTGCCGGCCACGGTCAGAGCCTCCTCGATGGCAGGCGCCACGCCGGGGCCGTCGGTGACCTGGAAAAGCTGACCGCCGGTCTGGCGGACCATGCATGCCAGCACGGGCAGATCGACAGGACGCGGGCCGAGAACCACGACATGGACGGCAAGCGCGGGGTTCTCGCGCTTCAGCGCACTGGCGACGGCGCAGGGGTCTTCTCCGCGGCAACTCGCGAGATCGTCGAGGACGAGGACGATGCTTGCTTTCGTCACCCCTTGCGGCAAGGCCTTTGCCGCATTGCGAAGGGCCAGCACAACGGGGCTGAAGCCGCGCGGCTGGAAGCGCTCCAGGGCTCCGTTTACACGGCTGGTGTCGGTCGTGGGCGGGACGATGACTTCGGCGTCATTGCAATCGCTGGCGCGGCGGGCGCCGAACGCTGCGAGGCCGACCTCGGTGCCCTCGATCTTGGGCAGCGAGGCGCGCAGGGCCTCGCGGACGCTGACGAACTTGAAGTTCTTGTCGTTGGGCAGGCGTGCGTTCATCGAGTTCGAGCCGTCGAGCACAATGACGGCTGCGGCCCGTTCGGTTGCGGGCGGCTGTTGGGCTGCGACTGCCGTTGTCAAGCAGCCCAGGACGGCGGCGTACATCGCTGCGCGCATCACCTTGCTTTGCAGCCGATGCAACTGTTCGATAACGCTCATGCCCGATCTCTCCCGACGGCCGACTGGCTGTCCCGGACGGCGGCGTCAGCCGTTGTCCGCACCCCAGAGAAGTGTACGATCTGACGCTATCGTGATCGGCAGATCTTACACTATTGCTCTTTGCTTCAGCATCTAGACCACCTTTATCGGTTCGGCGAAGCGCGAAGGTGTTTCCGTCCGATCCGATGATGCTCTAGGAATTCAGCTGGCGAGTGTCATGAGCCAACAAAGAAGGTCAAGAGAATGACGAATGCCGTGCTCGATCTCCTGTTGCAACGCCGCTCCGTGAAGCTGTTGGCGGAACCGGGTCCTACGCCTCAGCAGCTCGATACGATCCTGACCGCGGCCATTCGCGTGCCTGATCACAAGGGGCTCGCGCCGTGGCGTTTCGTGGTGTTCGAGGGCGAGGGGCGTGCGCGGTTCGGCGCGGTGCTGGCGGACGTG
>CANJPN010000419.1 GCA_947475855.1 Bradyrhizobiaceae bacterium | reverse complement strand
CGCCGCTACATGAGCCTGGAAACGATGGCCGGCTTCTGCGATGATGCCACCGTCAGGCCGCCGGCAATCCCGGCCGCCTGACAATCCGAGCCGCGGCGCTCCGGATCATGCCTGTGGGCTTACACCACGTGTTGGGGCACTACCAACGCTGCCGATGGCTTACGCTTGCCGAATGAGGCAGCCATCGCTTGGGTCATAGCCTGCCCCCTGCCGACAATTCAACTCAAGCTGCCACTGCGAGCCCGTCGATGTAGCCGCGCACCTCGGCAAGAAGCACGTCGATCCGCGCCAGCATCTGGTCGCGTTGCACATTGTCGTGGCCAGCTTTCTCAGCTTCTTCCGCGGCAGTCGCCACCGCCCACGCCCCGACCGCACGGGCCGATCCTTTCAGCGTATGCGCCGCGATATGCCAGGCCTTGGCGTCCTGTGCGGCGACCAGGCTCGCCATCGTTTCCGGAGCTTGCCCGGCGAACAGTTGCAACACCTCGATCTCGAGCGCCCTGTCGTTCCGCGTATAGCGGCGCAGGTGCACGTGATCGATCGGCACGGACATACCTGCACTCGACGCGATCGCGTACTGACTCATGTTCACTGTTCCCGGCTCGAAAAATAGAATTCGAGCGTAGCCGCAAGCCGTTTAGATCCCCTTATTCCCCTTATTCCCCTTTCCGGACAAAGGTCTGGCTCTGCCTCGGCAGCCTCGGCCCATGGCCCTCCCGAATTGCTGCGATCTCACTGATTCGGATGGAAAGTTCCGCTTCTTAACGGTGTGTAAACCATTCTTTTGCCTTAAAGGATGCGCTAACTGTTGGGGATACGACTCGACCTTTCGTCTTCAGACGATTGCGTACGAGGACTGGGGAAGTCATCTTAGCTGTGTGTTGAACAGTAGTCAGCGTAGCGCAGCGGGGTCGGGTGAAAGCCGGACAATGCGCAACGACGGAACTGTTCACCTCGAGTAACGGTACTGCCCAGGGGACATGAGCGGGCGTATGGCGCAGGACCAGACCAAACGAGAAGAGGCCTACGACCTCATCGAGGAGTTTCGACGCTTGACCGGTGACAAAGCCGGCGAAGGCGCCGCATCTCCCGGCGAAGGATCGACTGGCGTGATACCCCCGCCCTTGCCCGGGGCCAAGTCGGGCGCAATCGCCGATATGAAATTGCCCGAGCTACAAGATCTGCCAACGCTTGGAACACCGCCCCCCCCGGTGGGCATCGCGGCTGCCACGGCGCTACCGCCGGCACTGCCGATGCCCCTGCCGCCATCGCTCTCGCCCCCGACCGGTTCGGGGTCCGACGCGCGCCAGTCCAAGAAATTACCGCTTCCCCCCGATGATTCGTCGCAAGACGATGACGAACAGACTTCCGCTCGCTCCCAGGACGCTGACGCTACCAAGCCGAAAAAAACTGACCGACGCGCAGCCAAGCGCCGCGCCGCGATGCCGTCGCGCGACCAGATCGCCGCGAACGACGACGCACCGTCGATCGGCGGCCTGATCTACGCGCTGAATCAGAAACCTTCCCGTCGGCCCTACGGCATCGCCGCTGCCGCGAGCGCCGGCTGGGCCGTCTTGACACTGTGCTTCGCCGCCTACTACTGGGGCAACGAGATAGTCTCCGGCGCGGGCCTGATGGCCTTCCTCGGCCGGCCGGAACTTCTCACCCTTGTAGCAACGTTGCTCGGGCCCATCGCGCTGATGTTCGCCGTGGCTGTGATCTCCTACCGCGCCGAGGAGATGCGACTGCGCTCCAGCGCGATGACGGAAGTCGCCGTCCGCCTCGCCGAACCGGACCGTATGGCAGAACAGTCCGTGGCCTCTCTCGGCCAGGCGGTTCGCCGGCAGGTCTCGTTCATGAACGATGCCGTCTCGCGCGCAATCGGCCGCGCGGGCGAGCTCGAGGCTCTCGTCCACAACGAGGTCGCCTCGCTCGAACGTTCCTACGGCGACAATGAACAGAAGATCCGAAACCTCATCAATGAACTCTCCGGCGAACGCAATGCGCTGTTCACGACCTCCGAGCGCGTTGCGGGAACCCTGCGCTCGCTCGGCACCGAGGTGCCCGGCCTGATCGAGACGCTCTCGTCCCAGCAGATCAAGCTCGCCAAGATCATCGAAGGCGCAAGCCAGAACCTGACCTCCCTCGAAAGCGCCATCGCCACTCAATCGGGGAACCTCGAAACCGTGGTCGGCGAGCGCACCCAGCGCCTGCAGGAAGTGCTCGGCGAATACACGGAAGCATTGTCGGGCTCGCTCGACCAGCGCATGGAGACCATCGGTACGACCATCGCCGCACGAACCGGCGACCTCCAATTGGTCTTCGAGGAGTACACACGCGCACTCGACTCCACACTTGGCAACCGCGCGGATGCCTTCAGCAATCAATTGTTGGAGCACACCGACCAGATCGACCGCTCATTTACCGAGCGCACGTCGCAGCTCGGCGCTCAACTCGACCAGCGCATGGCGTTGATGCAGGACAGCATCGCAGCGCACGCGGAATCTTTCCTCGAGCGCACCCAGACCATCGATGGTCAGCTGATCGAAAGGACACAGGCCCTCGACGAAGCGTTTACAGAGCGCCTCCGCCTGTTCGACGATGCCATCCTGCGCTCGACCGTCGCCATCGACCAGAGCGTCGGCGAGAAGACCGAGGCCCTCACGACGGCTCTCGACCATCACGCCAAATCGCTGGGCGAGACGCTGTCGCGCCAATCCCTGGAACTCGACGAGAGCCTCCTGCAGGGCATCAATGCGGTTCGGCGCACGTCGGAGAACATAACCCGCCAGTCGATCAAGGCGCTGGAAGGCCTCGCTGGCCAGTCCGAACTGTTGAAGAACGTGTCCGAGAACCTGCTCTCTCAGATCAACACGATCACCAACCGCTTCGACAACCAGGGCCAACAGATCATTCGCGCCGCGAATGCACTCGAAACCGCCAACTACAAGATCGACAAGACGCTGCAGAACCGTCATGCCGAGTTGAGCCAGACGCTCGACCGAATGGCCGGCAAAGCCGACGAGTTGGGTGTGGTCGCACAGGGCTACACGCGCCAGATCGAAGGCTCCATCAGCGACGCCGAGATGCGCACGCGCTCACTCACCGCAGAGCTCGCCCAGAATGCCGAAGAGCGCTCGCGGGCCACGATTGCCGATATCGAGCGGATGAAGTCCGCTGCGACCGACACCACGACCCGCGCGCTCGAGGATCTGCGCTCGCGCTTCACCAACGTGTCGAATGAAGTCACCCAGAGCGTCTCGAGCCTGTCGAGCCAATTCGCCGACGTCACCGGCGAGGCCCGCCGCCGCACATCCGAAGCAGCACGCGACTTGGCGGCCGAGCAGGAGCGCCTGCGCACACAGACCGACGCCCTGCCCGGCGCAACGCGTGAAAGTGCCGACGCCATGCGCCGTGTCCTGCAGGATCATCTGCGCGCCATCGACGAGTTGTCGACGCTCTCCCGCCGCGAAGCAACCACCCGGGATGTATCGCGCCCGTTGCCGCCGCAGTCTCCGCCGCGTCCACTCACGCCACTGTCGTCGCCGCAACCGGCCCATCGCGAAAACCATTCGAGCGCGTTGAATTCGCTGACCAACGCCCTGTCACAGGAAATGCAGGCGCGGCCCCGCGCGGCCCAGCCCACCTCGCTCCAGCAGCCACTTGCCCCTTCCGGCCAGCCCGCCGCATCAGCACGCGAAGCGTGGAAACTAGGCGACCTCCTGAAGCGCGCCGCGGTCGATGACGACGCCGCCCAGCATCAACTCGGCCACCAGCAGTCGAACCAGCGCGCAACCGCCGCGCGTAGCGGTCTCGACTTCGCCGTTGCCGCCCGGGCGCTCGACCCGGCCACCGCCGCCAGCCTCTGGCAACGCCTCGCCGCCGGCAATCGCGGCATCATGGTCCGCAGCATCTACACGCCCGAAGGCCGAGCCTTATTCGACGAAACCGTAATGCGCCTCCAGCAGGACGCGGGTTTCCACGACACCACCACGCAGTACCTCGCAGACTTCGAGCGCGTGCTCCAGGAAGCCGACCGTCAGGATCCCTCGGGCGAAACCGCTCAAGGCCACCTCCGCTCCGACTACGGCCGCGTCTACCTGTTCCTCGCCCACGCGACGGGCCGCATCACCTGATGGCGGCCCCCGCCCTCCGCCTGACGGCATCGATCGAAACGTGGCCGATCGCGGGCGCCTTCACGATCTCGCGCGGCGCCAAACACGAAGCCGTCGCAGTCACCGCCCAGGTCAGCGATGGA
Source organism: Bradyrhizobiaceae bacterium (assembly GCA_947475855.1). Lineage (GTDB taxonomy): Bacteria > Pseudomonadota > Alphaproteobacteria > Rhizobiales > Hyphomicrobiaceae > CAMDPA01. The sequence continues at coordinate 1,596 of CANJPN010000419.1, read as the reverse complement.
CGCCACACCGGGCACGGCGAGTGCATACCCTACCCACGCTACGGCGAAACGCCCGAAGCCACGCTTGCCGCCATCCAGGTGCTCGGCCCTGCCCTGACTTTGGACCGAGCCGCCCTGCAAACAGCGATGCCGCCGTGCGCCGCGCGCAACGCAATCGACTGCGCGCTGTGGGACTGGGAATCAAAATCCACCGGAACGCCCGCATGGCGTCTCGCCAGCTCACCGCCCCCCACCCCGATCCTGACCTGTTACACGATCAGCCTGGCCTCACCCGCCGAGATGGCACAGAGGGCCGCTGCCGTCTCGCACTTGCCGCTGCTGAAGCTGAAGCTCGGCGCAAAAGACGATGCGTCAGGCGACATCGATCGCATGCGCGCCATCCGCCGCGCACGGCCCGACGCGCGCCTCGTCGCCGACGCCAACGAAGGCTGGGCCGTCGCAGACTTGGAGCGCCTGATGGCGGCCGCCGCGGAATTCGGCCTCGAAACAGTGGAGCAGCCGCTTCCCGCCGAAGACGATGCGATCCTCGCGCACATCACCCATCCGCTTCCCATCTGCGCCGACGAATCCGCGCACACCTCCGAAGGCCTCGCCGCGTTGCGCGACCGCTATGACGCCGTCAACATCAAACTCGACAAGACCGGCGGCCTTACACACGCCCTCGAAATGGCAACCGCCGCCCGCACACAGGGATTGCGCATCATGGTCGGGTGCATGGTCGCGACGTCGCTCGCCATGGCCCCCGCGCTACTGCTCGCCGCGTCAGCCGACTGGGCCGATCTCGATGGCCCCCTCCTACTCGCGCGCGACCGCACCCCCGGTTTGATGATCGAAAACGGCATTATCGCTCCCGCCTCGCCCGAACTCTGGGGATGAGACGAACGGCCTGAGATTCACATCTCTGCGCGGCTCCCACAGTGGCGAATGCTCAACGAGCGATCGCAAGATCCTTCTCGATCTCTGCAATCATCGGATGGGTCAAGCCCCACTTGCGAAACTCGGCAAAGTCTTCGGCGATGACCTGCTCCCACCGTCTGTCGTCGTCACTGGCCATCTGCTTTCCCTTGTGCATCAAGTAGAGAGCCCTCGCCTCCGCGCCGCGGTTGAGAAACAGCATCGCATGTGCGCGGTTCGTATCGATCGTAAGTGAACCCAAAGACAGCGCGTTGGCACGATCACCTACTGCCAGCGCTTGCGCGAACTCGCGCGCCAAGAGCGCGTACCACGATTGCCGGAGCAGCTCGCTCGCGGTTTGCTCGCCGGGCTTGCCGTTCGTCTTCGTCTCGGCCGCTTCGATCCGTTCCGTACGCGCCGACTGCATTTTGAGGGCTTCGCCGTAACGGCCGGCCTCGGTCGCTTCGTCGATCGTCAAGCGCTCCAGGTTTTCCTGCGCGAGATCGCTTCCTCTGGCGATGGCCTTTTCATACCAGCGCCGAGCAACAACGAAGTCTATCGTCACGCCTTGGCCATTCTGATGGCTCTGTTCCGCCAGAATGTTGTGCGACCTTGCTGACCAGTGATTTGGCGGCAGGATGGACACGATGAAAGCGCAGGATTTCCGGGCACTTGTCGAGCGGTTGGGCGACCTCAGCGAGG